>NZ_DFMZ01000034.1:19608-36774 GCF_002375825.1 Aneurinibacillus sp. UBA3580 | reverse complement strand
GAAGGAGAAGAGAACGAGAGGAGGATTTCAATGGGGAAAAAGCGAACTTCTTTTTCTTCCCTGGATCTTCTTTCCTCTTCTTCTCTTTCTTTTCTCATGATTTTCACAAAAAAACAAATATGCTATGATAATGGTTGAACTTTTCTAGTTGTACGGGCCATACTATACTAAGGAAAATGAAAGATAAAGAAGGGAAAATTATGATTTATTTTGACAATAGCGCAACGACACGTCCGCATCCCGATGTGGTGAAAGTGTTTGGCGACGTGGCGAGTCAGTATTTCGGCAATCCTTCTTCGCTTCACCATCTGGGAGGCAAGGCGGCGCAGCTTTTAGAGCAGGCGCGCAAAGTGGCCGCCGACTGTCTAGATGTGCAGCCGGCCGAAATCATCTTCACGTCCGGTGGCACGGAGAGCAATAATGCTGCCTTGAAAGGTGTCGCACTCCAATATCGAGCAAGAGGAAAACATATCGTTACCAGCAGCGTTGAGCATGCATCTGTCTATGAGACATGCAAGCAGTTAGAGGAACTCGGATATGAGGTCACATATTTGCCGACCGATGCGAATGGCCGTGTACGTGTAGAGGACGTTAAACGTGCACTGTGTGATGATACGATTCTTGTCTCTATCATGCATGTAAACAGCGAGTTGGGTACCATACAGCCGATCGAAGAGATTGGTCGTCTGTTAGCCGCATATCCAAAAGTGTATTTTCATGTTGATGCAGTGCAGGGATACGGCAAGCTGCCGCTTACGCCGGGAAAATGGGGCGTAGACCTATTGTCGTTGTCCGCTCATAAATTCCATGGGCTGCGCGGCTGTGGGCTTCTCTATATTCGCCGCGGCGTGATGCTGTCTCCGCTTATCATCGGCGGCGGGCAGGAGTCCAGCTACCGTTCCGGTACAGAGAATGTGCCGGGCGTCGTCGCAATGGCCAAAGCCATGCGCATTATGCGGGATGGATTGGATACGAACCATAAGCATATGAAAAAACTGCGCAACCGTATAATCGATGGGCTGGCGTCGCTTGCATACTGCAAACTGAATGGCCCCGGCAAAGAGGAAGCAAGTGCTGCGCCGCATATTGTCAATTTTTCGTTTCCAGGCATAAAAGCGGAAGTAGTGCTGCATGCGCTTGAGGAAAAAGACATCTACATCTCGACGCGTTCCGCCTGTTCATCCAAATCCAATAAGCCGTCACGGGTGCTGCTGGCGGCGGGAATAGACGAAGAGCGTGCCAAAAGCGCATTGCGAGTCAGTTTCTCTCCCGATAATACGGAAGCGGAAGTGGATGCGTTCGTGCAGGCGGTTAAAGAGACTGTACCAAATTTAGCGAAGATAATGAGGGTGTAACGATATGCAATATGAACATATTCTAATCCGCTATGGAGAGCTAGCGCTCAAGAAGCGTAACCGGGGTGAATTCGAGTCACAGCTTGTCCGCAATATCAAAAAAAGCTTAAAAGCGTACCCGGGTGTGCAGGTAGAGCGGGTATACGGACGGATGTACCTCGTGCTGAATGGGGAGCCGTACGAACAGGTAGAAGCCAGGCTGAAAAAAGTATTTGGAATTCATTCCTTTAGCCCGACACGCTTTCTCCAGACATTCGAGCTGGAAGCGATCCAGCAGGCGGCACTCGAAGCAGTGCGGGACGTGGAGCCTGCGCCGCGCACATTTAAGGTGGCGGTAAAGCGCCCGAACAAGCAATTTCCGTATCGTTCTCAGGAGATGAACCATCTGGTGGGTGGCTATATTCTACGCAACACCGATGATTTGAAAGTGGACGTTCATCATCCGGATGTAGAAGTAAACGTGGAGATTCGCGCTGAAGGCGTGTTTATTTCATGCCGTACCGTGCGCGGGATGGGAGGACTTCCGACCGGAAGCAGCGGCAAAGCGATGCTGATGCTCTCAGGCGGCATTGACAGCCCGGTAGCTGGCTGGATGACGATGAAGCGCGGCGTTCGTATTGAAGGCGTTCATTTCCACAGCTATCCGTTTACATCGGAACGCGCCAAGCAAAAAGTCATCGATCTGGCGCGTATTCTTACGCAATATAGCGGCGGCATGAAGCTGCATGTCGTACCGTTTACAGAGATTCAGACGCAGATTCGTCAACATTGTCCGGAGCATTATACGATTACCATTATGCGCCGATTCATGATGCGTATTACGGAAAGGTTGGCGCAGAAACACGGCGCGTTGGCCATTGCTACAGGGGAAAGCCTGGGGCAGGTTGCTTCGCAGACCATGGAGAGCATGAATACGATTAATAGCGTTATTAATATCCCTGTGCTGCGTCCGCTTGTGGCAATGGATAAGGAAGAGATCATGGCGATTTCACGGCAGATTGAGACGTATGAAACATCCATCCTTCCATATGAAGATTGCTGTACAGTATTTGTGCCGAAATCGCCGGTAACGAAACCAAAGCCGGAGATAGCGGAGAAATTTGAGCAGGCACTGGATGTAGAGCGCCTGGTGGAAGAAGCGGTTAACGCGGTAGAGAGCATCTGGATTGATCCGGTTACGGAAGAAGAGTATCAAGCCTTCTTTTAATGGCGGAAGCAGGAATAGGAAGTAAAGAAAGAGCGGCCGCAGGCCGCTCTTTCTTTACTCTTTTGTATTATTTTGACCGCTGCTCAAGCCAATCGCCGACAGTCGGGTACGTCTTGTTAATCGCCTGGCGGCCGAAACATACCGACACGTGTCCGGTCGGCATTTCCACATAGGTTTTATCCTTGCTGGAGATGACCGGCATCAATGCTTCTACCTGGTGTGGAATCGCAATATGATCGCGCTCGGCAGCGATATTCAGCACATTTGCTTTAATATTGCTTAAATCAACCTGGCGGCCGCGGATATATAGCTCACCCTTAAGCAGCTTGTTATGCTGGTAGAACTCACGAATCCACTGGCGGAACGCTTCACCGGGGAACGGAATGCCGTCGTTGACCCATTTCTGCATAAGCTGCCAGCCATTCACGAAGTTGGTGTTTTCCGCCCGCTCCACAAGATTGACATACGGACCGTAGAAGTTGACGATCGGTTTGAGCATCTTGTTTCCGAAATCGATCATCTCCGGTGGAATGACACCCATCGTATCCACCATTTTATCCAAATTGAAATATTTTTCATTGAGCCAGTTCGTAAACAGGCCGGCATCAGCAAAATCAAACGGACTCGTCATGAAGATAATGTTGCGAATTGGAAGCTGCGGATGCAGCGAGGCGAAGATGGCTGTCATCGTACCGCCCATGCAGTAGCCGAGCAAAGAGATTTCGTCAACTCCCGAGGCTTTCAGCACTTTACGTACTGCGCGCGGGATGTAATCCATAATGTAGTCGTCCAGCTTCATGTTGCGATCTTCGAGTGCGGGCGTACCCCAATCAAGCAGGTATACATCAAACCCGCGATTGACCAGATATTCGATAAGACTGTTGCCCGGAGACAGATCCAGAATATATGGTTTGTTAATTAACGCGTATATCATCAGAAGCGGCACGCGGTGTTTCTTCGGCAGGGACGGCTGGTAACGGTACAGCTTTGTTTTATTTTTCGTCCAGATTGTTTCTTTCGGTGTTAGACCGACCTGCGGTTCGGCTTCGGTTGTTAATATTTCCGCCGCTTTCTTAAACCGGCGGTAGGTGCGCTGTACCTCCTGGGGCAGGGCATCCAATGCATCTTCCCAACTTTTCGTTACCGGAGCTGACATGGTTTATCTCCTCCAACCTATAGGTATTCTCTCTATAAAAACTATACCAAAATGATTCAGATAAGACGAAATATTTCGCAACTTAATTTATTGCTATGTATTTACATGTAAAGACCGCCGTTGATGTTTAGCTGCTGGCCTGTGATATATTCGCCGTCCCGGCAAAGATAGAGAACGCCGCGCGCGATTTCTTCCGGCATTCCGAAACGGCGCGCCGGAATTTTAGCCACAATCTGCGCGCGAATCTCATCCGGAATCGCTTGTACCATCTCCGTATCGATAAATCCGGGGCAGATTGCGTTTACGGTTGTGCCTGATTTAGCCAGCTCAAGTGCAAGTGATTTGGTGAAGCCGATCATGCCAGCTTTTGCCGCGGAATAGTTTGTTTGTCCGAATCCGCCGGCCTGACCGATAATGGAGGAGATGTTGATAATGCGGCCCGCATCCGATTCTTGAATATGGGAAAGTGCAGCTATTGTCATATTGTAGACGCTGTTTAAGTTGACTTGAATGACTCGATTCCAATCATCTTCGGTGATTTTGCGGAAAGTGCGATCACGGGTAATCCCGGCATTGTTTACCAGAATATCGAGTTTGCCGTATTTGTTGATCGTTTCTTCGACAAGAACACGCGCTTGCGCAGCATCGGAAACATCGGCTTGCGCAGCAAACGCTTCGCCGCCGGCCTGCTCGATTTCCTGAACTACCGCATCTGCAGCTTCGTTATTGCTGTTGTAATTAATGACGACTTTTACGCCGTTTGCGGCCAGTTCTTTGGCAATTGCCGCGCCGATTCCGCGGGAACCGCCCGTTACAATCGCTACTCTACCGTTTAATTTCACCATAAACAATAACACCCCTTAGCTGACGTCAAATTTTATAAAAGAAAATGATGAATTCAGAACATGCACATAAATCTCTTTCAAATGAAACGAACAAATGAGTTTATGCCTCTTTTTTCCCTGTGTCTTTTGCTTGCTTGTCTTCTTTTGTCACTGCCACTTCTTTTACGGAAACTTCTTTTGTCTCCGTTTGCTTTTGCAGCAGTTCTATTACTTGATCAAGCTTTTTGTCGAGACTTTTCATGTCGGTTTTCAACTGGCTGACTTCCTGGCCGACATTCAGGCTGCTGATTTGGTGCGATAAATCTTCTTCGATCATTTCTTCTAAGTTATCAACTTTAGCTTCGAGGTTGACAATTAAGGAAGCCAGATTGGAAAGATCGGCGCGGGAAGGCATGTTCGCCTGGGCCAGGTAGTTTTCTGTCGATTTTTTCACCATATCCTGGTACTGCAAATACATATTCAGGAACTGGCCCATCCACTCCGAGAAATCCTCTTTCCTCATTGATTCATCAAATACCTTGCTCCATTGGGATTCTGTCTTGTCATACAAATCTTTCCACATCGCAAACGGATCAAACGGGTTCTGTTTGCTCACTGGTTCATCTCCTCTCCAGTTTTTTCACCTTACCATATATATGAGCAGCGGTGAAAATTATGTTGAAAAAGGTATTTCATGTAAAAGTATAGTAAACCAAACTTTGAAACTCAAATAAAAAGATTCGATAAATTACGGCATTTTTTTTAAGTTTTTGTTAACATCTTGTGAATGTCCATAGATAAAAAACGACCATGGCATCTCAGCCGCAACTCCGACATGAAAATCACCATGGCGTCTCGGCTGCAACCCCGACATGAAAATGAGGAGAAGGGCCACTGACTTTTGTGGTATGAGGAAAAAGAGAGAAGAGAACGAGAGGACGATGTCAATGTGGAAAAAGGCGAAGGCCTTTTTCTCCCCTGGATCTCATTTCCTCTTCTCCTCTTTCTTTCCTCATGATTTTCACAGAAAAAAGCGGTAGTTTCTAAGATTTAGAAAAAAAATTTCGGGAAATGTTTGACAAAAAAACTCCATAGGTGTAAATTACATATAAGAGATATTTACAGATTTGTAGGTGATGCACATGTCTGCGAGTGATGAGAAATCTCGCCCTGACACACAGGCAAAAGAGGATAAGACAATTGGTGGTGCGCCGAAAAATTTAATGGTACCGTTTCTGCTGTTGAGTTTACGCGGATGGAATGTTCACGGGTATGAGTTGATTCAGCAGTTGATTAAATTTGGATTTCCTTCTATTGATCAGGGGAATGTATACAGAACACTGCGGCAGTTGGAGAAGGATAATATGGTTAAATCAGAGTGGGATACTTCAGCCGGCGGTCCGGCAAAGCGAATCTATTCGCTAACGGACGCAGGTGAACAGTATTTGAATTCATGGGCTGCATCCCTTGAGCAATATCAATCCATGCTGGACCGATTCTTTACGATGTATACAGGATTCTTTATGCCGGGTTCAGTTAATAAACCGGCGGCAGATACAGAGGAGAAAGACAAGAAATAGTTTTGTGGCGGTACTGCAGCAAGCTGCACTTACCATATATGTTTTTCTTTTATTCAAGTTCTTAAGGAGGAATTAAACAATGGCGATTAACAAGAAGACGGAGAAAGATCCGGTGATGGTGCAGGCGCAAGCTCAGGAGAATGCGAACGTAAATATGATCGATGCCATATGGGATGGCTGGATGAACGGCGTGAAATTGATGTACGCTTACCAGCGAGAGATGGAAAACCTAACGCTGCAGACGCTTGAGCGCCAGAAAGAAATCTGGACCAAGACAACAGAAAATATGGACAAAATGGAAGAGGAAATGAAAAAGTTCCTCGAAGACGTGAAAGTCAACTATCAAAATAACGTGAAAAATATCAGCGGTGAGCAGATGGGCAAGACGTTCGAAGAATGGACACAACGCCTTGAGGAAATCGCAAACCGCATCCAGCAGCTTACATGGACACCGGGCAAAGCTAACCTGAATATAGTGAACAAATCCCAGGAGCAACTAGAGACTTCCTTAAAGAACTTAATCGCCCAGCAGCAAAGAACGCGTGAGGAAGTGCAGACATTAATGGATAACTTCCTCCAGCAGGTAAAAATAACGCAAAAGGGATTGCTTGACTCTGTTGAAGCCAACAAGAATAATACAATGAGCCTGTTCAAATAATATCTTCCCCCCCTATAGCCGGGGGGGTTTTCCTTGCTTTTTTTGTCGAAAAATGTCAAAGTCATAAGAAATAAAGAGAAAGAGGAAAAGAAGATGAATATATACGAAAAAGCTAAGCATGTAGTGGAACGCTCTTATGCTGATATTAACATTGGAGATATAGCGGAAATAGTGAAAACTATTACAGATGAAGATATCGTTGCATTCGCCCGATTGACCGGTGATGTTAATCCTATTCATCTTGATGAAGAATTTGCCAGGCAGACGTTTTTCAAAGGGAGAATTGCGCACGGCATGCTGACGGCGAGCTTTATTTCTACTGTGCTGGGCACGCAACTGCCGGGAACGAACACAATTTATTTATCGCAGAATTTGAAGTTCAAAGCACCGGTTAAAATCGGTGATACAATTACTGTGGTTGCTGAAGTGATTGAAAAGCGGGACGATAAAAAATTAATCAAGCTGCGCACCAATCTCGTGAATCAGGATGGGAAAGTGGTTGTCGAGGGTGAAGCAATGGTAATGAAAATGGAGTAGCGCCGGCTACTCCATTTTTGCTGCGTTCATTTTATTAGTTTGTAAATCGATCAGAATGATTGTGATATAAGGAGTATCCGATTTGACAAATTCAAAAACGAAAAAGTAGAGGAGAAGGAAAAAAATCATATTTGTCGAACTGAATCATATAGGACTTGGGATATGTTAGTTAGGAGAAAGGAATGTACACAATGAAGAATTGGTCCGTAAAAAGAAAACTGTTCTCCGTATTGTTTGTGGTCGTATGTGGGTTTACGCTGCTTCTTCTGCTCAATGAATGGTCAAAAAGCCAATTGTTGGATGCTTCAGCGGAAAAGGATCTCGCCAGTCAGAAAATCAGAATGACGCATACGATCGTACTGGCGATGGCGGATGCGCAGCGCAGTGCTTCGGAGACACTGCTGGCCCCTGATAAGACAAAAGCGGACGAGGTGCTAAAACAAGTAGAGAAAGCGCACCAGACGCTTGCACAAATGCAGAAAGAGGCGAAAAGCCCGGAAGAGCAAAAAATATTAAAAGAAGCACTCTCGCTAACAGAAACATATAAAAGCTTTTTTAGCGGGGTCTATCAAATCGAAGAAAGCCTCGGAAAAGTAGGAGAAACCAAAAATAAACCTGCTTACCAGGTTCTTCTTGAACAGATCGAGAAAGAGATTGTCCAGACAGAGAATCAGACAGCACTTAAGTCGCTGCTTACGGCGAAAAGCTTAGAAAGCGAGTACCTATACCATCAGGGAAAGAAGAACACGGAACAGATGAAACAGGTACTGGCGCAGATAAAGCAAGCGGTACCACAACTTGCTCCTTCTATAGATAAGTATGGTCAAGCGTATGAGAAGCTCGTCTATGCAATCGAAAACGAGAAAGTCATGATTGCGATGTACCATGACGCTGCCAATAAAATGAATCCGCTCGCCGCTTCCATTCAGAAAGCAGCGGAAGCGAAATATAAAGCCGCAGAAAATAAAGAGCAGGCGGCGATTGCGGCAATGAAGTGGATACCGCCGGTGGTGACCGGACTGATTCTGGTTCTTACCGTTCTGTTTATGCTTTATATTAATCGAGGGATCCAACGCTCCATTCAATTGCTGCTGCAAATTGCCGACCGGTTGAAACAAGGAGATTTGCGCGGCGAAAGCCGGGAGTATTCAAGCGACGAGCTGGGGCGTCTGGCTCAAGCGTTTGATGAAGTACGCCAGTCGCTGCGCCGTATCATTGAATCGTTGAATCGGGATGCACAGGTTGTGAACCAGTCATCTACCAATTTAACAACGGTTTTTCATCATTTCTCATCACAAAGTCAGGAAACGGCAAGCGGCATTGATTCCATTGCACATCATGCCGCAGAGCAAAAAGATATCAGCCGGCAGTTTGCTTCGCTGATGCAGGAATGGGAGCAGGATATGGAGGAAATCACCCTGCAAACCGAGCGAACGGACGAGAAAGTCAAAGAGCAGGGGAACATTACGGAGCGGGGCGTGAAAGCGTTGAGCAATCTGGCTCAAGCGACGGATATGAGCTACGAATTGTTTAGAAGAATCGAAGAAGTCGTAGAGGAGTTGGCTACTAAGTCGCAAAATATCGAGAAAATCACCGGTGTTATTAGCGGTATCGCCGAACAGACCAATCTGCTGGCATTGAACGCTTCCATCGAAGCAGCACGGGCGGGCGAAGCAGGCAAAGGATTCAGCGTTGTGGCGGAAGAGGTGCGCAAATTAGCGGAACAATCACAGCATTCTGCACATGAAATCCAGCAGTTTATTGAGGAAATGAAGAAACAGGTGGCGGATGCGGTTCGCTCGGTGCAGGCGGCTGAAGGCCAGTTTGCACAGCAGAAGAAGGAACAGATTAACACGCGGCAGGTGTTCGACGCAACGCAGGCAGGCATGCGGTTGATCGAAGAATTTACGGAAACGACAGGAATGCTGGTGAAGAAAATGAACACACAAAAAACCCAGCTGGTAAACTATATTCAAAACATAAGCATATCTTCACAGGAGATGGCTGAGTCCACGGCACAGCTGGCCAGTGCAAGTGAGCAGCAGGCGCTGGTTCTGCAGGAAATCTCGAATAGCGCAGATGAGCTCCGAGGCCTGGCTCATTCGATTGTCCGTCAGGGTGAGAAATTTGCACTGTAGCAACAGGAGGATGTAAAAATGCGTGAATACGTCGGAGTTTGTGTGGAGTGCGGAACAGAAGTGTATTGTCATGACGGATTTATCGGAGGAATTGTATTAGAGAAGGGAAAGCTAATTTGTTTTCCCTGTTCCGAAGCAAAGGAAAAAAAGGAGACGAACGACGAAATAGAAGAATAAGAAAATACCCCGGACGCCTAATTCGGGGCTTCTCTTATTTATTCCATCAGGATTTTTCTTTGGCTTCAGCGATCATCCGGGTAATCTCATATACACTCGGAAATTCCCATTCGCTCCATTCATTTTTATCCATTGTTCTTTTCTCCTTTCTTGCAGTTTGTAATATATCAACGTATACTCAATGAGTGAACCGTAGGAAGATAGCGGTAGTAACTTTTTTCATGTAAGTGTAATTTTCACTTATTCTCTATTATTTTACCCAAAATGATCGATTTTATTCCCTGTTTTATAAATTCACGGGGGCGTATTTGGAAAGGGGAGCGAGCAATGGATAAGAATAAGCTGGCTCACGAAATTGTGGAAGCGGGACGTCGCATATACCAGAGTGGATTCGTCGCTGCCAACGACGGAAATATTAGCGTGCGAATTGATACAGAGCATGTGCTGATTACACCAAGCGGTGTCAGCAAAGGATTTATGGAAGCGGATGCGCTTCTGCTGGTCAATCTGACTTCGGGGGAAACGATAGAGGGACAGGGGCGCCCATCTACTGAGAGTGCCATGCATTTTGATATTTATCGACATCGGCCTGATGTGCAGGCGATCGTGCACGCTCACCCGCCGACAGCGACCGGGTTTGCGGTGGCGGGAATCCCGCTTGATGAGCTTGCGCTGCCTGAGCTTATCGTTACGATGGGTACGATTCCTCTTGCGCCGTATGCCACTCCCGGCACGGAAGCACTGCCTGAGACGCTGCGGCCTTTCTATAAAGAGCACGATGCCATCCTGCTGGCCAACCATGGCGCCGTCACAATGGGACAGAGCTTGACGGAGGCGCTGTTCAAGATGGAATCGGTTGAGATGTGCGCTAAAATTTTGTTTACTGCACGTATGCTTGGACGTGTACAGGAGCTGTCTGACGAACAGGTGGACAGGCTGGTGGATGCCCGTTCTTTCTACGGGCTAAAAGGGGCCCACCCGGGCAAGAAGATTATTGAACAACGCCGCAACAAGGAGGAAAAATCATGACGAAAACATATGAACCTCTCCAGTCTGTGCGCTGGGAAAACGACGAACTTATTTTGCTTGATCAAACCAAACTGCCGGAGCAAACTGAATTTCTTACCTTGTCTGATGTAAAACAGGTATGGGAGGCAATCGAGCGACTGAAAGTACGAGGCGCGCCGGCGATTGGCATTACCGCCGCCTATGGCGTATATGTGGCTGTGCGCAGCTTCGCATCTGCGACAGTGGATGAACTGCTTTCAGAAGTGAAAAAACAGGCGGATTACCTTGCCACTTCGCGGCCGACAGCCGTTAATCTGTTCTGGGCGTTGAACAGAATGGTGCGCAGAGCGGAAGAGTCCGCTGCAGCGGGGCAGTCTCCGGCTCAAATCAAGCAGGCATTGCTAAAAGAAGCGCAGGAGATACAGGCGGAAGACGAAAGGGTCTGCCGTGCGATTGGGGAGCATGCGTTGACACTGTTTTCGGACGGAATGGGAGTACTGACACATTGCAATGCCGGTGGACTTGCCACCGCCAAGTACGGAACGGCGACAGCTCCGATGTATCTCGCGCATGAAAAGGGATGGAATATTAAAGTGTTTGCCGATGAAACCCGCCCGGTGCTTCAAGGAGCGCGCTTGACCGCGTATGAGCTGCAGCAGGCAGGCATCGATGTCACGCTCATCTGTGACAATATGGCGGCGAAAGTCATGTCGAACGGCTGGGTGCAGGCAGTTATCGTCGGTACGGACCGTGTGGCGGCAAACGGCGACGTTGCCAATAAGATTGGCACGTACGGTCTGGCCGTGCTGGCACGGGCGCATAATATTCCGTTCTACGTCGCAGCTCCGCTGTCTTCAATTGATCTTACGACACCAACCGGTAAAGAAATCCCAATCGAAGAGCGCGAAGCGGAGGAGGTTACCCGGGGGTTCGGCCGTCAGGTGGCACCGAACGATATCAAGGTGTACAATCCGGCTTTTGATGTGACCCCGAACGAGTACGTAACAGCCATTATTACGGAAAAAGGCATTGTGCGCGCGCCGTATAGGGAGAATCTGCAGGCGTTATTTGAGAAATAAACGGCAGGAACCGTGTAGAAACTTCTATGCGGTTCTTTTTTGTTGACATTTCGTTGATATCATCGGCTGGAATACGTGGAAAAGTATAGGTGCTGATATATAATGTAAATAGATGACAGATACAGGAGACTAATATGATTCATTTGATTATACTGAAAACCATATAGGCCCGGGTATATGGTTTGCGAAAAACAAAAAGAAATATTGCGTAAAGCAAGATATAAATTTCACATGTTATATTATCTGACTCAAAATAAACAATACATTGCTCTTTATATTATAATGCAAAAAAGTTGACGTATAGGGGGATGGAAAGATGAAAACAGAACCATTGCCTGGGTGGGCCGCTGCCTATGTTGCCATCCTCAGCTTCATTATCCTGTATGTGCTGAAAGTGATGACGGGACTGAAGGGGACACCGGAGGAAGAGATTACCGGACTGGATTTGAGCGAGCACGGAGCATACGGATATCCAGAGCATTTGGAATCGGCAGAAAATCCGGCGTTTGCGGTAGAAAAAACCGATATGAAAGTTGTCTCGAGGTAACGCTATGAGTACATTGGAAGATGTAAAGCGCAGTGTGGAAGAAGAGGCTGTCAAATTGGCAGGTTCTTCTCTTCCTGTCTTTGAGAAGTACCGGATGCTGAATCTTCTGCACGACAGATTATGCCGCGAAGCGGTGCAGCGTGCGGAAGAGTGGATGGTAGCCCAGGGCTTCGGAGCTCCCCGGGAGCCGTACTGCTGGTTTGAACTCGGCAGCGGAGGGCGTGGAGAGCGAACCATCGGCAATGACCAAGATCACGGATTGATGTACGGTGATATGGACGTTACGCAGCCTGAATTAATGCATACTTCTTCGCATCAGGAATATTTCGCTTTGTTCAGTCAGCGCATCTCCTACGAATTAGAACAGGCGGGATATCCGCTTTGCTCAGGAAACGTAATGGCATCTAACAGGCGCTGGCGTCACGATATGGCAGAGTGGCAGCAGACCATCCTTTCCTGGATAGAAAGCCAAGGCATTGATGAGATACGGTATCTGCTCATGCTTTCGGATATGCGTGCCATATATGGCGATCGTATGCTTTGTTACCGCTTGAAAGCCTGGATGCATCGACGCCTGTATGAAAACAAAAAGCTGCAGCATCGCTTCGCACAGCATTCTCTTTTGCATGACATTCCGCTCGGGCTGTTTCGCAATCTCCGCTACGAGCGGTGGGGTGAGCACGCAGGAGAGTATGATTTAAAGGAAGGCGGCTATTATCAACTGGTGAATACGGTTCGTATCCTGGCTATCGCCCATCATATCGAAGCCACAGAAACGAAGGAACGGTTAAGCGAGCTGTACCGCAGCGGTGTACTCTCCGTATCGGATTACGAACGATGGCTCGATGCGCTGGCCTGTATGCTGAATGTTCGATTGCAGCATCATGTCAGGCTCCATGAGGAAGGGAAGGCGCAGCATAACTATATAGATGCAAGAAATTGGGGGCGTGAGAGGCTGAAAGAGTGGAAAGATATACTAAGCTTCTTGAAGCGTCAGCAAAAACGATTGAGGCAGATAGTGTAGTAAGTAGTAAGGCAAGAAAAATGAGAGAAGAAAGAAGGATTTTCACAGAAAACCACCATGGCATCTCAGCCGCACCCCCGACATGAAAATTGTGGGAAGGGCGGCTGACTTTTGTGGTATGAAGGAAAAGAGAGAAGAGAACGTGACAATGATTTCAATGGAGAAAAAGGCGAATGCCTTTTTCTACCCTGGATCTTTTTTCCTCTTTCTCTCCTTCTTTCCTCACAATTTTCACAGAAAAATGCGAAATGCTTGCAGGGATTTGCCGAATTATGCCGAATAAGCTATACTGTATGCGCAGACGAGCTTACAGGGGAGAAGCTTGATGCGTTTATTTTATGCAAAATGTGGTTAGGAGGATGGAGAATGAATATCCACGAGTATCAAGGCAAAGAGATACTTAAGCAGTACGGCGTGGTCGTGCCGAACGGGAAAGTGGCATTCACGGTAAATGAAGCGGTAGAAGCGGCAAAAGAGCTGGACGCGAACGTATACGTGGTAAAAGCGCAAATCCATGCCGGCGGACGCGGTAAAGCAGGGGGGGTTAAAATTGCAAAAAACCTCGATGAAGTTCGTACATACGCGCAGGAGATTCTGGGCAAAGTACTCGTTACTCACCAGACCGGCCCGGAAGGCAAAGAAGTAAAGCGCCTGCTTATTGAAGAAGGATGCGACATTCAAAAAGAATACTATGTAGGTGTTGTTGTAGACCGCAACACAAACCGCGTTGTTATGATGGCATCCGAAGAAGGCGGTACGGAAATTGAAGAGGTAGCAGCAAAAACACCTGAAAAAATCTTCAAAGAGGTTATTGACCCGGCTGTAGGATTGCTGCCTTTCCAAGCGCGTAAACTCGCGTTCTCTATTAATATTCCGAATAACCTGGTAAACAAAGCCGTGAAGTTCATGATGGGTTTGTACCAGGCATTTGTTGACAAAGATTGCTCAATCGCGGAAATCAATCCGCTTGTTGTGACAGGCGACGGAAACGTAATGGCACTCGATGCGAAGTTGAACTTCGACTCCAATGCACTGTACCGTCATCAGGACGTAATGAAGCTGCGTGACCTTGATGAAGAAGATCCAAAGGAAATCGAAGCATCCAACTATGATTTGAACTACATTGCGCTCGACGGCAACATCGGCTGCATGGTTAACGGTGCAGGGCTTGCGATGGCGACAATGGATATTATCAAATTTTACGGCGGCGAGCCGGCCAACTTCCTTGACGTTGGCGGCGGTGCGACGACTGAGAAAGTTACGGCTGCTTTTAAACTGATTCTGTCCGATGAAAACGTAAAAGGTATTTTCATCAACATCTTCGGCGGCATCATGAAGTGTGACGTTATCGCGGAAGGTGTAGTAGAAGCGGCGAAGCAAGTGGGACTGGACCGTCCGCTTGTCGTGCGCCTTGAAGGTACGAACGTAGATCTCGGTAAGAAAATCCTTAACGAATCCGGCCTTAACATTGTAGCTGCGGAGTCAATGGCAGACGGTGCGGAAAAAATCGTTTCCTTGGTGAAATAAGAAAGGTGGGACTGGAGAGCTATGAGTATTCTTATTAACAAAGATACAAAAGTAATCACCCAGGGTATCACTGGCGCTACGGGTGCATTCCATACAAGACAAGCTGTTGAGTACGGCACAAAAATGGTCGGCGGTGTTACACCGGGTAAAGGAGGCATGGAATTCGAAGGAATTCCTGTATTCAATACGGTACGTGAAGCAGTAAAAGAAACAGGCGCGAATGCGTCCGTTATTTACGTTCCGCCGGCATTTGCGGCTGATTCCATTATGGAAGCGGTAGACGCGGAACTGGAGCTTGTTATTTGTATCACAGAAGGGATCCCCGTGCTTGACATGGTAAAAGTAAAACGCTATATGGAAGGCAGCAAGACGCGCCTTATCGGGCCGAACTGCCCTGGCGTTATCACGCCGGGCGAGTGTAAAATCGGTATCATGCCGGGCTACATCCATGCGCCTGGTAAAATAGGTATCGTGTCTCGCTCCGGAACCCTTACGTACGAGGCGGTTCATCAATTAACGACAAACGGCATCGGCCAGTCCACTGCTGTGGGTATCGGTGGTGACCCGGTTAACGGTACGAACTTTATCGACTGCCTCAAGTTATTCAATGAGGATCCGAACACGGAAGCTGTGATCATGATCGGTGAAATCGGCGGTACGGCGGAAGAAGAAGCGGCTGAATGGGTGAAAGCCAACATGAAGAAGCCGGTTGTCGGCTTTATCGGCGGTCAAACGGCACCTCCAGGAAAACGCATGGGCCATGCGGGCGCGATTATTTCCGGCGGTAAAGGAACGGCTGCCGAGAAGATTAGAACGATGGAAGCATGCGGCATCCGCGTAGCGAAAACACCGGCCGTAATGGGCGAAACAATGATTGAAGTCCTTAAAGATCATGGTCTGCTTGAAGTGTGCAAAACAGTTAAATAAGGGGAGTTACATGTAAAAAAGGAGCGCTGTTACAGCGCTCCTTTTTCGACATTACTCAGCCAATAGCATGGAAGGATTTTCCATATACTTCCTCGAAATTAATGGAAAAAAGAAGAGGAGTGAGGAAAAATGGAAAAAAGAGAGTACATGCTGCTGGCTCTATCACATATTAATCGGGTGGGGCGAACTGTACTGCGCGCTGCACGAAAGCTTGATGAAGCGGTCGATTTCTCACGCTGCTCCGTGCAGGATATACAGAAGATGCTGGCTGTTTCTTCTAAAGTAGCGGAAAAAATTCGAATGGAATTTTCCCTCAAGGACGCTGTATCGCGGGTGCAGAGATGGCAGGCGGAAGGAATCGGATTGCTTACGCAATGCAGTTCCGAATATCCTGCTTTGTTGCGCGAAATTCCCGACCCGCCCGAAGTTTTATACATAATCGGCAATAAAACATTATTGCATCAACCTTCGTTCGCGATTATTGGAACGCGCAAACCAACCGCTTACGGAAAAACGGTTGCCCGCCAAATGGCGCGTGAATTGGCGGAGCGGGGAGTGACCATTGTCTCGGGTATGGCACGGGGGATTGACGGTGAAGCGCATCGTGGCGCCCTGGCCGGGGGCGGATCTACTATTGCGGTACTGGGATGCGGTGTCAACATTGTATACCCTCCTGAAAATCGCGCGCTGGCCATGGAAATACGGCAAAAGGGGCTTATTGTATCCGAGTACCCTCCCGGCATGGAACCGCAGCGTGGTTTTTTCCCCGAGCGCAACCGTATTATTAGTGGACTGAGCCAGGGAGTGCTTGTCGTAGAAGCGGCGTCGCGCAGCGGTTCATTAATCACAGCTGATCTTGCCATAGACCAGGGGAGGGACGTATTTGCCATTCCTGGTTCGATTCATTCTCCCAAAAGCGCCGGATCCCACTGGCTCATTCAGCAGGGAGCAAAGCTTACGCAAACGATACAGGATATCCTAAATGAATATCCAATGCTCGTTTCTGGAGTAAATAAAAGTGTAGCCTGTACTGATGATCATGGTCTTTTGTCGCTCACTCCGGAGGAAGAGATTGTATTGGCGGCAGTCGGCTGGGAAGCGGTGTCATATGAAGAGATTTTATGTCGAACGTCGTTTTCCTCTAGCTATTTGCATTATCTTTTGCTATCTTTGCAAGTAAAACAGCAAGTCATACAACTGCCCGGACCGGCCTTCGTCCGGATAAAAAACAGGAATGATGTTTGACAAACGCAAGTTTTGTAATTAATAATAGGAGGAATTCTTTTCTTTCACAGAAAACGATCATGGTTTTTCAGCCGCAACCCCGACATGAAAATAATGGGAAAGATGGCTGACTTTTGTGGTATGAAGGAAAAGAGAGAAGAGAACGAGGAGGTGTTTTCAATGGGGAAAAAGGCGAAC
>NZ_DFMZ01000034.1:0-19443 GCF_002375825.1 Aneurinibacillus sp. UBA3580 | reverse complement strand
CTCACAATTTTCACAGAAAAAGGGGGAAACATGCTTGGCAGATTCACTGGTAATAGTGGAGTCTCCCGCAAAGGCGAAGACAATCGGGAAATATCTCGGGAAGAAATATATTGTAAAAGCATCGATGGGTCATGTGAGAGACTTACCGAAAAGTCAGATGGGCGTCGACGTTACAGAGGGATTTCAACCGAAATACATTACGATTCGCGGCAAAGGAGACGTACTGAAAGAGCTGCGCGATGCGTCTAAAAAAGTGAAAAACATTTATCTGGCGGCGGACCCCGACCGCGAAGGCGAGGCAATTGCCTGGCATCTGGCTCACAGTTTGAACATAAATGAAGAAAAGCCATGCCGTGTCGTATTCAACGAGATTACGAAGCAGGCTGTTAAAGAAGCGTTTAAGCATCCGCGAAAGATCGATATGGATTTGGTAAATGCCCAGCAGACGCGCCGGATTCTTGACCGTCTGGTCGGCTATAACATCTCGCCGCTGCTGTGGAAAAAGGTTAAAAAAGGATTGAGCGCAGGCCGTGTGCAATCGGTCGCCGTAAAACTCATCATCGACCGTGAAAAAGAAATTAACGCCTTCGTGCCGGAGGAATACTGGTCCGTGACCGCGCGCCTGAAGACCGGCAAGGAAACGTTTGAAGCCAAGTTCTACGGGTACGGCAGTGAAAAAATCGAATTGAAATCGGAAGCGGACGTGCAGGAGCTTCTGAAAAAAATCGAAGGCAAATCCTATACAATCACAGACATCAAAAAACGGGAGCGTCGGCGCAACCCCGCTGCACCGTTTACCACCAGTTCACTGCAGCAGGAAGCGGCCCGCAAGTTGAATTTCCGTGCTGCCAAAACGATGATGGTGGCACAGCAGTTATACGAAGGGATCGACATCGGTAAAGAGGGGACGGTCGGTCTGATTACGTACATGCGTACCGATTCTACCCGTATTTCACCGACGGCACAGGAAGAGGCGAAGAAGTACATTACGCAAGTATACGGACAAGAATATGCGCTGAGTGAGCCGCGTCAGTTCGGGAAAAAGGAAGGTGCACAGGATGCGCATGAAGCGATTCGCCCAACGCTGGTGGCCAAGGATCCAGCCTCGCTTAAAGAATACTTATCACGGGACCAGCTCAAACTGTACCGCCTGATATGGGAACGCTTTATTGCCAGCCAGATGGCGGCCGCGGTACTTGATACGGTAACAGCGGACATTCATGCAGGGGATGCGGTATTTCGCGCCAACGGTTCCCAGGTGAAATTCCAGGGGTTTATGAAAGTGTATGTAGAAGGTACGGATGATGCGGAGAAGGAAGAAGATAAGATGCTGCCGCCACTCGAAGAAAACCAGAAAATAGAGCTTTTGGAAATAGATCCGAAGCAGCATTTCACCCAGCCGCCGCCGCGCTATTCGGAGGCGCGCCTGGTAAAAACGCTTGAGGAGCTGGGAATAGGACGTCCCAGCACGTATGCGCCGACGCTTGATACGATCCAAAAGCGTGGCTATGTAGCGCTGCAGGATCGGCGGTTCATTCCGACCGAACTTGGCGAAATCGTGCTCGGTCTAATGGAAGAGTTTTTTCCGGAGATCCTTGATACAAAATTCACCGCCAAGATGGAAGATGACCTGGATCATATTGAAGAGGGAAAAGCCGAATGGGTGAAAGTGCTTGATGATTTCTATCAAAGATTTTCCAAGCGGCTTGAAGTGGCGGAAAAGCATATGCAGGAAGTAGAGATTAAAGACGAGGTCTCCGATGTAATATGTGAGAAGTGCGGCAGCCAGATGGTGTACAAAATCGGCCGATACGGTAAGTTCCTTGCTTGCTCCGCATTTCCCGAATGCCGCAACACAATGCCGATCGTAAAAGAAATCGGCGTAAAATGTCCGAAATGTGAAACCGGAGAGATTGTGGAACGTAAGAGTAAGAAGAATCGCCTCTTCTACGGCTGCAACAACTATCCGGATTGCGATTTCATCTCATGGGATAAGCCGCTTCCCCGTACTTGTCCGAAATGCGGAAAAATGCTTGTTGAGAAGAAAGGCAAGGGCAAGAACAAAGGACCTGTCGTTCATTGTTCGGAGTGTGACTATCAGGAAGAAACATCGTAAGAAGGAGTTTTACAGACAATGGAAAAAGTAAAAGTCATCGGAGCCGGACTGGCGGGCAGCGAAGCAGCCTGGCAGATTGCTGAGCAGGGCGTGGATGTGATTTTGTATGAGATGCGTCCTGTAAGGCAGACTCCGGCCCACCATACGGAGCAGTTTGCGGAGCTGGTATGCAGTAACTCGCTGCGTGCCAACGCGCTGACCAATGCGGTCGGCATCCTGAAGGAGGAGATGCGCACCCTCTCGTCTCTGATTATTCGTTCCGCGGATAACTGCGCAGTGCCTGCAGGCGGCGCGCTGGCGGTGGACCGGCACGAGTTTGCCGGCGCGGTAACAGACAGCATCCGCAACCACCCGCGTATCGAGGTGCGCAACGAAGAGATTACGGAAATTCCTGAAGGGATTGTAGTAATTGCGACCGGTCCGCTTACGTCCCCCGATTTGTCGAAACAACTGCAGCAGTTGACAGGGGAAGAATACTTATATTTCTACGATGCGGCTGCGCCGATTATCGAAAAAGAAACCATTGATATGGAGAAGGTCTTCCTCGCTTCGCGTTACGATAAAGGGGAAGCGGCGTATTTGAACTGCCCGATGAATGAAGAAGAGTTCAACGCTTTTTACGAAGCTCTCATTACAGCGGAGGAAGTGCCGCTGAAAGAGTTCGAGAAAGAAGTCTTTTTCGAAGGCTGCATGCCGATTGAAGTGATGGCAAAGCGCGGCAAGCAGACGATGCTGTTTGGGCCTATGAAGCCGGTGGGGCTTACCGACCCGCGCACCGGAAAGCAGCCGTTTGCGGTCGTACAGCTGCGCCAGGATAACAGTGCAGGCACTTTATACAATATTGTAGGGTTTCAAACCCATTTGAAGTGGCCGGAGCAAAAACGGGTATTTCAGATGATTCCCGGCCTCGAAAATGCGGAAATCGTACGCTACGGTGTCATTCACCGCAATACGTTTATTAATTCGCCGCGTCTGCTGAAGGCGACCTACCAATATAAAGACCGGGAAACGCTGTTCTTTGCAGGACAGATGACAGGCGTGGAAGGATATGTAGAGTCTGCCGCGTCCGGTCTTATCGCAGGCATCAATGCGGGAAGATTGGCCCGCGGTCTTGCGCCGCTTGTATTTCCGGCGGAAACCGCGATGGGAAGTATGGCACATTATATCACTACGGCAAACCCGGAAAATTTCCAGCCGATGAATGCTAACTTCGGGCTGTTTCCGCCGCTTGCGAAGAAGATTCGCAATAAGAAAGAGCGGTATGAACAGTACGCTGAACGTGCATTGGATAAAATTCAGAATTTTTCCCGAAACGTTCACAATTAAAGTTGCAGCTAGTATGAGGTTGTGATATACTAACGACGGTTAAAGGCTGGTTTCTCCCTGTTGGGGAGGTATTTTTTCTGAAAGAATTGCGAGCGGGATACGGCGGTGCCGTGTCCCGTATGCGTTGGTGCTCGGTTAGGAGGAACATGAATGGAGGGCTTGCAGCCTGATGCTTCGCTTCTGGAGTTTAAACAATATCTGCAGATTGAGAAGAATGCTTCACCTCTGACGATCGCGAATTATGAGAAGGACATCCTGGCATTTACGGCATTTATGAAGCAGCATGGCGTAACCGAATATGCTGCTGTTTCGTATGTCCATGTACGAAGCTATCTCACGGAACTGCATAGGAGAAGCTACGCCCGAAGATCCATTGCCCGCAAGTTGTCGAGTCTCAGAAGCTTCTACCGATTTTTGCTGCGGGAGGAGAAGCTTGAGCATAATCCGTTTACGATGGTGTCGACGCCGAAGCTTGCCAAGAAGCTTCCGAGCTTTTTGTTTCCTAAGGAGATTGAATCGCTCTTAAGCCTGCCGGATACAGCGCAGCCGCTTGGGATGAGGGACCGCGCCATTCTGGAAATGCTGTATGCAAGCGGGATGCGGGTATCGGAGTTGACAGGGCTTACCATGCGTTCGGTTGACTTGTTTGCGGGAACCGCGTTAGTATTCGGAAAAGGGGCAAAAGAAAGATACGTTCCGCTCGGGGAGCACGCTTTGCGCGCCTACGAACAGTACATACGAGCGGGAAGACCGATGCTGTGCAAACAGCAAAAAACAGACGCTTTGTTTGTTAACGTTCGGGGGGAGCCGCTGACGGACCGCAGTGTGCGCCGCATGATTAATAAATACGTTGAGCAGGCCAGTGAATTGCTGAAGGTAAGCCCGCATACTTTCCGCCATACGTTTGCAACCCATCTGCTCGAGAATGGGGCCGATTTGCGAAGCGTGCAGGAGATGCTGGGGCACGCCAGCATTTCATCGACGCAAATCTATACGCATGTGACGCGCGAGAGAATGCGGCTTGTATACAACCAAGCTCATCCACGGGCGTAAATTAATATAATGGAGGGAACCCGATGGAGATGACCTTTCACGCCACTACAATCTTTGCTGTACGCCATAATGGGAGCGGCGCGATGGCCGGCGACGGTCAGGTTACGATGGGGAACGCGGTAGTGATGAAACAGACGGCAAAAAAAGTGCGCCGTTTGTATCACGGAGAAGTCGTGGCCGGGTTTGCCGGGTCCGTCGCCGATGCGATTACGCTATTTGAGAAGTTCGAAGCCAAGCTGGAAGAATACCACGGCAATCTGCAGCGTGCGGCCGTAGAGCTGGCTAAAGACTGGCGGCTGGATAAAGTACTCCGCAGACTGGAAGCGTTAATGATCGTTATGAACAAAGACCACATGCTTCTTATCTCAGGAACAGGGGAAATTATTGAACCGGACGACGGCATCCTTGCTATCGGCTCGGGCGGCAATTATGCGCTGGCAGCGGGACGCGCGCTGAAAAAGCACGCTCCGAATCTAACGGCTCGGGAGATAGCCACCGCAGCTCTGACGGCGGCAGCTGATATTTGCGTCTATACGAACCATAACCTGGTTGTTGAAGAAATCCATGAGTGACGAGGAGGCTGTGCCTTGAAAAATTCTGAGCGTTTAACGCCAAAACAAATTGTGGAGCAGTTGGATCACTTTATTGTCGGGCAGAAGCGTGCCAAGCGTTCCGTGGCGATTGCCCTGCGCAACCGATACCGCCGCAGTTTGCTTCCGGAAGAGATTCGTGATGAAATTGTGCCGAAGAACATTCTTATGATAGGGCCCACTGGTGTCGGAAAGACGGAAATTGCAAGACGTCTTGCAAAGCTTACCGGCGCCCCTTTCATCAAAGTGGAGGCGACCAAGTTTACGGAGGTAGGATACGTAGGGCGTGATGTAGAATCTATGGTGCGCGATTTGGTAGAGACTGCGATTCGCATTGTAAAGGCGGAGAAGATGGAGCAGGTAAAAGACAGGGCGGAAGCGATGGCGAACGAACGCATCGTGCATATTCTCGTCCCCGGCAAGAAAAGCAGTCAATCGTACAAGAATCCGTTGGAGATGCTTTTTGGCAACCAGAATACGCACCAGTCTTCACAAAGTGATACGGAAGATCTCTCTGTATCGCAGCAGCGCCGTCAAGTCGCCCATCAGCTTGCCATGGGAGAGTTAGAAGACACGGTCATTGAAATCGAGGTAGAAGATGCTGCACCGCCGATATTTGATATGTTTTCGGGTTCAGGCATGGATCAAATGGGTATTAATATGCAAGAGATGCTTGGCAATCTTCTACCCAAAAAGATGAAAAAGCGCAAGCTGCCGATTCGGGAAGCCCGCAAAGCGCTAACTATGCAGGAGGCCCAGAAGCTAATTGATATGGATGAAGTTATTCAGGAATCTGTTACCCGTGCGGAGCAAAGCGGCATTATTTTTATTGATGAAATCGATAAAATTGCCGGAAAAGAATCCAATTCGGCGCAAGTATCGCGCGAAGGCGTACAGCGGGACATCCTGCCGATTGTGGAAGGCTCCACGGTCATGACAAAATACGGTCCTGTAAAAACGGATTATGTCCTATTCATCGCAGCGGGAGCGTTTCACATGGCGAAGCCGTCCGACCTGATTCCGGAATTGCAGGGACGATTCCCCATCCGCGTAGAGCTGGATAATCTGAAAGTGGAAGATTTTGTACAGATTTTAACCGAGCCGAAAAACGCTTTAACCAAACAATATATCTCTTTATTAGAGACTGAAGGAATAAAAGTTGAATTTTCTGACGATGCTATTAAAGAAATTGCAAAACTTGCGACCGAAGTGAACCAGACTACGGATAATATCGGCGCCAGAAGACTACATACCATCCTAGAAAAATTGCTTGAAGATTTATCTTTTGAGGCTTCTGATATTACGCTTGAAAAAGTGGTAATCACCCCGGAATACGTGAGGGAGAAATTGCAAGGCATCGTAGAAGATCGAGATTTGAGTCGCTATATTTTGTAAAATTTGAAGGAGGAGTTACAACAATGGATTTGCTAACAAAAATTCGCCGTATTAACCGCCTGCTGCAAAAAACGGCCGGACATCCGGTCAACTTTATGGAAATGGCAGAGGTTATGAGTGAGATTATCGAGGCCAACATTTTCGTATTAAGCCGCAAAGGAAAGATTCTTGGTTATGCGATTGCACAGGAAGTAGACAACGAACGAATTCGTAAAATGCTCGAAGAGCGCCGTTTTCCTGGCGATTACAGCACGCAGCTGCTTCGTCTGGATGAGACGTCAGCGAACCTGGACATCGATAGTCCGTATACTGCATTCCCGGTAGAGATGAAAGACCTGTTCAAAAAAGGACTGACGACTATTGTTCCGGTTATCGGAGGCGGTGATCGCCTGGGTACGCTTGTGCTGGCACGCGTGAATGAAACGTTTACGGATGACGACCTTGTGCTTGCCGAAGTAGGAGCAACAGTGGTAGGTATGGAGATTCTCCGCGAGCGTGCAGAAGAGATTGAGCAGGAAGCTCGCAGCAAAGCGGTTGTGCAGATGGCCATCGGCTCATTGTCGTACAGCGAATTGGAAGCTGTGGAGCATATTTTTGAAGAGCTGGATGCGAAAGAAGGTCTACTCGTAGCAAGCAAGATTGCCGACCGGGTGGGCATTACCCGATCCGTTATCGTAAACGCGTTGCGCAAACTGGAAAGCGCAGGGGTTATCGAATCGCGTTCGCTTGGTATGAAAGGTACGTATATTAAAATCTTAAATGAGAAATTGCTTCCGGAACTTGAAAAATTAAAAACTTCTTAACATGCAACACTTGACTTCGTAATAAAATGTATGACTTCGTAATAAGAAATAATTTTTTGCTCGGTAACAAAGCCCTATCTTAAAGATAGGGCTTTGTTCGTTTAACACAATCTGCTAATATAAAGGTTGTTATACAGATTTCATATATTTTGTCGAATTAGCAGGATTTTGTTTTCCTGTACTGGAATATAATAGGGGATACAAGCGGCAGAATGGTATGAAAGGAGGGAAAGAGATGCTTTCAACACCAACATTGTCGATGTTTGAGAAAGCGTTGGATGCTGCTTCGATGCGGCAGCGGGCCATTAGCAATAATATCGCTAACGTAGATACTCCATATTATAGGTCTCAATCTGTAACATTTGAAAGCGAGTTGCAGAAAGCGCTCGCCAAAAGCTCTACGACTTTTGTCGCTTACCGGACAAATGAGAAGCACCTGGCCTTTGGACTTCCTTCGTTAGAAAACATCGAACCAAAGCTACAAATCGACTCTTCTGCAGGTCCTATGCAAAATGCGGCGAATAATGTCGATTTGGATTTTGAGATGATAAATTTGGCAAGAAACCAGTTGTGGTACAACGCGCTGGTACAACAGACGAACGGCCAATTCACGAAGTTGCGGACCATAATAGGAGGTAAATAAAAATGGGTTTATTTGGGAGTTTTGATATTAGCGCCTCTGCATTGACGGCCAACCGCCTTCGGATGGATATCATTTCGAGTAATATTTCCAACGCCAATACAACGCGTGGCGAGTATGTAAACGGCCAGTGGCAACCTTACAAACGAAAAGTGGCTGTCATTGAGCCGAAAACGGGTGCATCCAGCTTTGAAAACTTTTTGCAGGCGGCAGTCAGCAGAACGGGGATGAGCACGGTAAATGGGGTTCGTGTGTCCCGAATCGTTGAGGACAGAACTCCTCCAAAAATAATGTATGATCCTACACACCCGGATGCAGATGCGAGAGGGTATGTGGCACTGCCGAATGTAGATATGCTAAAAGAAATGATAGATTTAATGTCAACAACCAGGGCATATGAGTCGAACGTGACCGCAATTAATGCGGCAAAAGCCATGGCGATGAAAGCATTGGAAATTGGTAAGTAAGGGGCGAGAACATGATAGAGAGAATTGGAGCTGGCCTTCCGCTGGAGGCCATGCAGGAAAGCGGGACAAAAGCTGCTCCTACACCGTATGAAGTAACAACCGCTTTTTCGACGTATTTAAAAAATGCGATTCAGGATGTTAATGCTTTACAGAAGACCAGCGAGAAACTTAATCAGGGATTGGCTACCGGACAGGTGCAGGATTTGCATCAGGTTATGATCGCCTCGCAAAAGGCAGGGGTCGCGATCGACATGGCGATGCAACTACGCAATAAAGCCGTAGAGGCATACCAAGAGATTATGAGAATGCAAATCTAGTAATTTAATGGCAATTGGCGGGGTGGAGGATGAACGAGAGATTGCAGCAGTGGCGGGAGAGGCTCACAGAGCTTTCAAACCGCTTCTCAAAAAAACAGAAAATGATAATAGGCGCAATTGCCGCTTTTCTTATTATATCGGCAACTCTAGCGATTTATATAGCCTCCAGACCGAATTACGCGCCACTTTTTAGCGGTAACTTAACCGAAGTGGATGTGGCCCAGATAAAAACGGAACTGGATGCAATGGGTTACGCTGAATACAAAATTGAAGGCAATAATGTGCTGGTACCGGAAAAGGACAAATACAACCTTGCCGCCGATTTGACAGCCAAGAATGTACCGAAAGGCGAAGGTGTTCGTCTAGATATTTTCAGTCAAAATATCGGCATGGGAATGACAGATCGTCAGTTTGATGTTGTAGAGCGTGACGCAATGCAGACACAGCTTGCCGATTTGTTGAAGACGGTAGACGGTGTACGCAACGCTAAAGTTATTCTAACAATGCCGGAAGAAAGTGTATTTGTGCAGGAAGATGCACAGAAGGCGACGGCTTCTATTGTTGTTGACGTAGAGCCGGGTAAGCAATTGACGGCACCGCAGGTAAACGCACTGTATAATTTGGTGTCAAAAAGCGTGCCGAACCTACCAAAAGAAAACATCGTCATTATGAACCAATACAGTGAAATGCTAGAGATGACTGAAGAAGAAGGTAACGTTTATGCTCTGAACCAGTATGAGCAGCAGCGTAAAATAAAAAAAGACATTGAGAATGATATTCAAAAAAATCTGCAGAATATGCTGGGAACGATTCTTGGCCGGGACAAGGTATTTGTTTATCCGTACGTTAAGCTGAACTTTGACAAGACGCAGCGGGAAGAACAACTTGTTGAGCCGGTGGATAAAGAAAATAACGAGGGCATCATTATCAGTGCAGAGAAAATCCAGGAAACGTATTCCGGTAAAGGGGCGCAGGCAGGCGGAACGGCAGGAACAGGCGAGACGCAAATTCCGGGCTATCCGGGGGCAGCTGGCGGTGGAGATAACGAGTATGAAAAGATTGAGGATCGCGTCAATCGGGAAGTAAACCGAATCAAGCAAAATATTGTTGCTCAACCGTATAAAATTGAGGACATTACCATTAACGTCGGCGTAGAGCCGCCGAATCCGAACGATCCGGCTAGCCTGACGCCGGAAGTTCAGGCGAATATTCAACAGATTATCGGTAACGTGGTGCGGGCTTCGCTCTCCTCCCAGGGAACAGAGTTTACGCAGCAGCAGATCGATCAGCGTGTAAAAGTATTTGCACAGGCATTTAACGGTAAACAGGAAGTGGTACAGGAGGGGAATAGTTGGATGCCGTATCTGATTGGCGGCGCCATTGGTCTTCTTGTCATCGCTGGTATCGTAGCGTTTATTCTTGTTCGTAGAAAAAGAAATCAACAGGCGGATGTAGAGAACGTCGCAACGGATACGAAGCCGTTTGAAATTCCTGATTTGGAATATGCCGAAGAAGGGGAAGATGTCATTGTGCGCAAGCAGCTTGAGAAGCTGGCAAACGATCGTCCGGAGGAGTTTGTAGGCCTGCTGCGTACCTGGTTAGCAGACGAATAGGGGTGAGGGATGTACATGGCGCGTTCGTCAAAAGAACTGAGTGGGAGACAGAAGGCAGCCATTCTTCTGATTTCACTTGGACCGGAAGTGTCCGCTCAGGTTTTTAAACATTTACGCGAAGAAGAGATCGAGCAACTTACGCTTGAAATCGCGAACGTACGAAAAGTAGGGAGCGACGAGAAAGAGTCGGTGTTAACGGAATTTCACCAAATTTGCGTGGCCCAGGAATATATCTCCCAGGGCGGGATTAACTATGCGAAAGAAATTTTGGAGAAAGCATTGGGGCAACAAAAAGCATTTGACATTATCCACCGTTTAACCGCGCATCTGCAGGTTCGTCCGTTTGATTTTGCACGTAAGGCAGATCCGGCTCAGGTTTTAAACTTTATCCAGAATGAGCACCCGCAAACGATCGCGCTTGTGCTTTCCTATTTGGAGCCGGAACAATCGGCAGCCATTCTATCTGCCCTGCCGCAGGAAAGGCAGGCAGAAGTAGCACGTCGCATTGCACTGATGGAAAGCACGTCGCCTGAAGTGATTAGTCAAGTGGAAAGTGTGCTAGAGCAGAAACTATCTTCCACTGTTGTTCAAGATTATACGCAGGCAGGCGGCATTGAAGCGGTTGTGAATATGCTTAACAATGTCGACCGAAGTACGGAACGCGTTATTCTGGATACGCTTGAAATCCAAGATCCAGAGCTTGCGGAGGAAATTAAGAAAAGAATGTTCGTATTCGAAGATATCGTGGTGCTCGACGATCGTTCGATTCAGCGTGTTATTCGTGACGTAGAGAACGCAGACCTCATGCTTGCATTGAAAGTCGCGAACGAAGAAGTTCGAAGCGTCGTTTTCCGTAATATGTCCAAACGAATGGCGGATACGTTCAAGGAAGAGATGGAATATATGGGTCCTGTGCGTCTGCGTGATGTAGAAGAAGCGCAAACACGCATTGTGGCAACCATCCGCCGTCTCGAAGAGTCCGGCGAAATTATTATTGCCCGCGGCGGAGGAGATGAAATCATTGTCTAGGGTTATTAAATTTTCTTTCTACTCGACAATGGAAAACAAAAAAGTAATCGAACTTCCGCAGCGCCAAAGGGCGCGCAGCGAAGAAGAAACGAATCAAGAACCACAGAGTACTGAAGAAATCAGTCAATCATCACAAGCGGACGATATTGTGAAGAAAGCCGAAGCAGAAGCCGAGCTTCTTCTTCGGGAAGCGAATCAGCAGGCGGAGGAGATAGTACAGGAAGCTCGTCAGGAAGTTGACGCTTGGTGGGAACAGAGGCGCAGGGAGGACGAAGAAATTCGTGCCCAAATCCAACAAGAAGGATATGAACAAGGGATTGAGATTGGAAAAGAAGAAGGCCGCCGCCTTGTCTATGATGAATATGCTACAGCCTTGCAGCAGGCGGCTGTTATTCTGGAGGAGGCTCCGGCCTTAAAACGTCGGGTGATAGCAGAAGCCGAGCCATTTTTACTGGAGCTTGCCATTGAAATCGCGCGGAAAGTAATCGGCGATCATCTTGCGGCGGACAAGGAGAGCATTATTTCTTTCATTCGTAATGCTTTGTCGCGTACTCAGGAGTATAAAACCGTTACCGTAGCCGTAAGCCCGGATGTCTATTCATATGTACAGGAGAACCGCGCTAAATTGCTTGAGGTGCTGGATAGCCAGGTAGAGATGACCATAATTCCGGATGATTCGATTACAGATGGCGGCGTGGTGATTCGGACTACGATGGGCAGTGTGGATGCGAGGGTAGATACCCAACTCGAGGAAATAAAAAAAGCGCTGCTGTCAGCGCTGGCGGAAGAGGACGGAACGCAATAATGCTAAAGATTGAAAAATATCTGGCTGCACTGCAGAATGTTGATCCAATCCGCGTAAACGGAAAAGTCTCACAAGTGATTGGTCTAACCGTAGAGTCCATGGGACCGAACGTGAAAGTGGGAGAAGTATGCCTTGTATATCCGGTAGCATCCTCGATTCCCGTTCCGGCTGAAGTGGTAGGTTTTAAAGACAACAGGGTGCTTTTGATGCCCTTAGGGGAGCTGGGAGCCATTGGACCCGGCTGTGAGGTGGTCGCCACCGGCAAGCCGTTGACGGTGCGTGTCGGAATGGAATTGCTGGGAAAGGTGTTGGATGGCAACGGCAGATTGATGAATGGCGGGTATTTATCTGCTGCGATGACAGAGTATCCAGTTGACAATCAACCGCCGAATCCGCTCAGCCGACCGCGTATCCATGAACCGCTTTCAGTGGGCGTACGAGCGATCGATGGGCTGCTTACGGTAGGTAAAGGACAGCGGATAGGGATTTTTGCCGGCAGCGGTGTGGGGAAAAGTACGCTTTTAAGCATGATCGCACGCAATACGGAAGCAGACGTAAACGTGATTGGACTTATTGGCGAGCGGGGGCGGGAAGTGGCTGATTTTATTGAGCGCGATCTTGGGGAAGAAGGGTTGAAACGTTCAGTCGTCGTCGTCGCCACATCAGACCAACCGGCGTTGATTCGCATTAAGGGTGCACTTCTTACGACCGCGATTGCGGAATATTTCCGCGATCAGGGATTGAACGTGATGATGATGATGGATTCGGTGACGCGTTTTGCGATGGCGCAGCGGGAAGTGGGTCTGGCAATTGGTGAACCTCCGGCTACCCGGGGTTATACCCCCTCCGTATTTGCGCTTCTTCCCCGGCTTTTAGAGAGAGCCGGTACATCGCCGTCCGGGTCTATCACGGCCTTTTACACCGTACTGGTAGAAGGAGACGATATGAACGATCCGATCGCCGATTCCGTGCGAGGAATCCTCGACGGTCATATTGTTCTCAGTCGAAAAATTGCTCATACAGGCCATTATCCTGCGATTGACATTCTGGCAAGTGTAAGCCGGGTAATGAAAGAGATTGTAACTCCGGAACATTACGCTGCTGCCAGCGAATTAAAGAGGTTAATGGCTATTTATAGGGACGCTGAAGACTTAATTAATATCGGAGCGTACAAAAGCGGGGCAAACCGGGACATTGACCAGGCGATTCGATATAAAGACACGATTGCACGTTACACAAGTCAAAGCGTAGACGAACGTTCGCATCTTGAGGAAGCTATCGAGGCATTAACGGCAACCTTTACTCCATAATGAAGTGGGAGGTCACTATGTCTTTTGTTTATTCGTTTCAAAAAATCCTGGACATGAAGGAAAAAGAGAAGGAGCAGGCAGAAATCAATTACAGTAAATCCATACAGGTGCTGCATAGAGAGCAGCAGCGTCTCGCCCATCTCGAACAGAATAAACAAAATATGGAGCAGCGTCTGCTGCAGCGGAAGAAAAATGTTTCCCTTGCGGAATTAAAAACAAATTATGAGTACATTGACCATTTGCAGCGTCTAATTGTACAGGCGGGCGAGTCAAAGGAGAGGGCCGAGAAAGATGTTGAGGCCAAGCAGTTTATATTATCTGAAAGAGCAATGGATCAGAAAATATGGGAGAAGCTAAAGGAAAACTCGTTTGAGAAGTACATGAAGAGAGTGCGACAGATAGAACAGAAGGAATTGGATGAAATAGCGGTCGTTAGGTATTACAGACAAAGAGTGAATCCGCGCTAGGGGTGTTTTCATGGAAGAGATGGAAGAAGAACGGTCTTATAATAAATTGGAATGGTTTTTTTACATTATTTTTATTCCGGTGTTATTCACCCTTGTTCTTTCTGCCATTATTGCACAGATGTTCGGCTATAACGTGGTAGGCGTCCTGGCCAAAGAGTTGAACAACCTTCCTGTAGTAGAAAAAATAATTCCTGATGCTGCGGTCACTCGCTCGGAGACTGCGGCCGATGGAACAAAAACAGATGAGAAAGATATCAAAATCAGTGAACTGGAAGCAAAACTGGCGGCAAAAGAGCGGGAAATTGAAAAAATAAAAAAGGAAGCACAGCAAGAACAACAAAAATCAAAGCAACTGGCCCAGCAGGCAGAGGTCCAGCAGGAAGCCGACAAAGCGGCTCAAGCGCAGGCAAATGAGGAGAAGCAAAAGCAAATTAAAAACCTTGCCAAAATTTATACGTCAATGTCAGCAGGGAAAGCGGCACCCATTTTGGAAAAAATGGCACCAGAAGAATCAGCTTCACTTTTGCTTGTTATGAAAGCAGAGGAGCGCTCCGCTATCATGGCGAAGATGGATCCGAAAAAGGCGGCGGATTTATCCCTGCTTTTGAAGGAAACCTCTCTACATAACAATACCGACCCGGGTGCGCTTCAACAGCGGTTGATGGAATTGAAGTATAATGCTTCAGTACGTGAACTGGCTTCTTCCATTGCGAGTATGCAGCCGGCCAGCGCAGCGGATTTAATAGAGAGAATGTTTAAAGCTGACGAGAAGAAAGCTGTGCTCGTTCTCTCTCAGGTGGATGCTGCCCAGCGCGGACAGGTACTGTCTGCACTGGCTCAAGATCAAAGCCGAGCCGCTCTCGCAGCCAAAATTAGTCAAAAGTTATTAACTTATTAATATAGATCGTATTGTATTTTTCATGTTGTTTTCATAATATTTAATCGTGAAAGGAGGTGAAAAAATGACAGCAGTACAAATAAATGGGAATGCAGTCATCTCAACCACAGTTTCGCGTTCCTTAGGCTCAAAAGGAACCAGTGAGTCTTCTTCTTCATTTGCGGAAGAGATGCAGGCTGTGCTGAGCAGCAGGAAGCAAGATGCACTGTATTCTGTGGATGACGGGCAGGGAACGGCATCTTTGCTAGAGACATTCGAAAATCTGCTGGAAACGCTGGCTGCCCAGATTGAGGAAGCTGAACAGGGCAAAGATGTACCGGAAGAATTGTATGCGTCGCTGCAGCAAGTCTATCAGCTATTGCAAAAGCTAACCGATGATATGAAATTGATTCAGCCCGACATGTATACCGGAAAAGCAATCAACTGGTTACAAAAAGGGCTTCTCTCTATCCAGTATAAAACACCACAGCAAATGATGGAGGAAGAGCAATCCATCCCCGAATTGACACAAAAACTGACCGATATGCTGACCTTGCTCGACGAGAAAAAGCCGGGTGTACTACCAAGGGACTTTGCAGACAAATTGCAGGCGCTGCTTTCGCGGTTAAATTATGCCAGTGAAGCTCAACAGAGAAATAAAAGTGAAAGCACCCAGGAAGGGTTCCTTCAGGTTATAGCGCAGAAGTCAGGTTCCCCTGAAGCAATGGCGCAGAAGCAGGGGGTATCGGTAGTAAATGAATCTTCACAGGAGAAACAACAAGCAACCGCTGACTTAGAGGTCCCTCTATCGGATGAGACAACCACGACCAGGGCGATGCACCATCAAATGCAGGGAAATATTGCTGCGGCAAGAACGGATGGAATGACCCCGCGCAATGCAAATCTACCGCTCGTTCCGGCCAGATTTTTTGTAAATGAAATGGAAGCTTATATTGTTAAACAAGTCCACCTAAATCGCGGTACAGGTGCTATGGAAACGACACTTCGTCTCTTTCCTGAAGATTTGGGACGTATTGATGTAAGAATTACGGCGCTTAACGGAGTTGTAACAGCCCACTTTACGGCCAGTCAAGTAGCCGGCAAAGAAGCGGTTGAGCAGCAGCTAAACCAGCTTCGTCACGCGCTGATTCAACAGGGACTGCATGTGGAAAAAATTGAGGTTTCCTACGTCAATACCACACCAGGCGAACAGTCAAACAATAATTTACATCAACAGGGAAGAGAGCAGTCACGGCAGGAACAGAAACGCGAGGAAGAAGTAGCATCGGAGGAGACTGCAGAATTTAATCTTGCTGAGCTGCTGGGAGAAGAAGGACTGGAGACGAGTTGAATGGACAGCATGAGAATGCTAAATACTGCGGAAAGGAGGGAATAAAGGAGATGCCGATAATTGATACGACGCAATATCGCAATTCTTTTCAATCGAAACCGAAAACATTTGAGGAACAGTCGTCTCTTGGCAAAGAAGATTTTCTTCGCCTGCTGGTTACCCAGTTGCAAAACCAGGATCCGACGCAGCCGCTGCAAGACAGGGAGTTCATTGCGCAGATGACACAGTTCAGCACGCTCGAGCAGATGACGAATCTGAACGATATGTTTACTAAATTTGTCGAGGCACAGAGCATTGGCGGATTGTCTAACATGATTGGCAAAAAGGTGACCTGGACGGAATACGTAGTGGAAACGAATAATGCGGGTGAACAGGTGCTAAAAGAAGTGCCGAAAGAAGGCATGGTAACGGCCATCAGCATGAAAGACGGAAAATCACAGGTCGTGCTGGAGGATGGTTCGAGGCTTGATGTCAACCGGATAGAAACCGTAACAAATTCGGTTCCAAAACCTGAGGAAAAGCCGGAAGAGACACCTGAAGAAGGAGAAGAGGGACAGCAGCCGGGAGATAATCCGGGTGAGCAGCCGACAGAGAGTGCAGGCGAAACGGAGTCTCAACAGCCGAATGAAGGTGGCGGAGCATGAACCATATTAAGGCAGGACACATTTTTTATCCGCAGCCGTTAGCGCCGACAGCGCCGAAGAAGAAAAATCAGTCAGCAGGAGCTTTTGATGCGCTGTTTCAGCAGAAGCTAAATGAAGCAAAGAATGCCATTGATTTTTCCAACCATGCGCTTCAACGCTTAGAGAAACGCGGGATTAAGCTCGGGAGCGAAGACATCGCCAAACTGGCGGGAGCGGTGGAGAAAGCGCAGGCCAAAGGTGCGAAAGAATCGCTCGTATTGATGAATAATGTCGCTTATATTGTCAGTGTACAGAACAGGAAAGTAATTACCGCGGTGGACGGTCCGTCCATGCAGGAGAATGTGTTTACGAATATCGACAGCGCGATTATTGTGTAATAAGTGATTTGAAAACTATTTTAATAGAGCCGGTCCTTACAGAGGAGGCTTTGGCGCCGCCGACCGACTGACGCGGCGCAAACATGAGGAGGAGAAAAGGTATGTTACGTTCTATGTATTCAGGTATTGGCGGTATGCGCGGATTTCAGACAAAGTTAGACGTGATTGGTAACAATATCGCCAACGTAAACACGGTAGGATTTAAGAAGAGTCGCGTTATGTTCCAAGACATATTAAGTCAGACAGTAGCCGGAGGATCTGCAGCGAATGTAGGTGGTACACCGCCGACAGGAGGGATAAACCCAAAACAAATTGGCCTTGGCTCTACGATGTCCGCAATAGATGTTGTGCATACGCAAGGAGCGCCGATGACCACCAATTTGCCCTCTGATGTAGCCATAGAGGGGAATGGATTTTTTGTGGTAGGTACAAGTACCACCGATTTTTTATTCACACGTGCAGGTAACTTTACTGTGGATGCTGAGGGTTACCTCGTTACAAGCCAGGGTAAGTATGTTCTAAGTGCAAGTGGAGAAAAAATTAACTTATTAGCAGATATAGGGGGGGGCACACCGCCAGATGATAAAATAAAATCTTACTCCATAGGACAAGACGGAACCATTACTGTTTCTGTTCAAAAAGCAGACGGGACTACTACTACTGCATCATCATCTGACGATTCTACAAAGATAGGAGTTGCCTATATTACAAATCCTGGTGGCTTAGAGAAAGTAGGAGGCTCTCTTTATAAATGGGCCCCAGCCGCTGATGCAACGAATGTTTTTGATGACTTGGTGGGATTGCCCGGTACTTCAGGAAGGGGCTTACTAATGGCAGGACAACTTGAAATGTCTAACGTCGATCTGGCCGAAGAATTCACCGAAATGATCGTCGCCCAGCGCGGTTTCCAGGCCAACTCTCGGATTATCACTACGTCCGACTCCATTTTAGAAGAGCTAGTAAACCTGAAACGCTAGAGCTAATAGGAAATAAAAGATAAGGGGAGGGATGGCTCCTCCCCTATTTTGTATCAATATAATTGCGTTTTTTAAAATCGTTCGCGGTTCGAAAGTAGAGAATGAGAAAAAAGAGATTCTGAGTCTTCTTCTCTTTTCTCTATAGGTCAAACCACGATATAAATCTCAAATAAGATTCAGCTATATAGGGGGAATATTGATGGTTCGCCTAACCCGTTTAAACGGAAAAGAATACGTGGTGAACGCCCTGCTCATCGAAAGCCTGGAGGCGACTCCGGACACGATGGTCACCCTTGTAAACGGAAAAAAGTTCGTCATTAAAGAATCAATCCCCGACGTACTCTCCGCCCTCAAGGAATTTTACAAAGAAATCAACGCGATCAAAACGATCGCGATGCAAGATAGAGAGATAAAAAAAGGAGGGGTGGAGGATGTTTAAAAACCGGCTGGTTAACATCGCGCTGATTATACTCATGGCGATTACGCTTATCGGGGTCGTCGTCTTCGTCTTATGGCAAACGTATTTAAAACCTGAAGCCGCAACGGTGCCCGGACAGCAGGTAGAAAAGAAAGTAAGCGCGGAGGATTTCCAGAAGGCGACACTGGAAACGGAAGAAATCCGCACCAATCTTATTACCGGAGAGATGATTCTCGCTAAGTTCGCCATTCAGGCCGAAAACGAGGACACCAAACACGAATTGGAGCTTCGCAAACCGCAGGTCATACATACTATCATTAAAACATTATCGGCGATGAAGCCGGATGAAATTCAGGGACCTAAAGGTATGGAGAAAGTAGAAGATGCGATAAAGCAGGAATTAAATAAACTTCTTGAAGAAGGAAAAATAGTAGAAGTCATTACCACACATAAAATCGTAGATGCATAAAATAGAGAAAGCATGCAACCATGCAAAGTTCAGGATAGGGGGTGACACTTATGACGGAGGTATTATCACAGGCGGAGATAGACGCCTTGCTTGCAGCGATTTCCTCTGGCGAAATGAACGCGGAAGAACTGAAGAAAGAGGAGATGGAGAAGAAGGTTAAATTATACGATTTTAAACGTGCCCTTCGCTTCTCCAAGGATCAGATTCGCACATTAACCCGTATCCACGAGAATTATGCCAGATTGCTTACCACATATTTTTCGGCTCAACTGCGTACATTTGTCCAAATAAGTGTTGCATCTGTTGACCAGCTTCCTTATGAAGAATTTATACGTTCCATTCCAAAGATGACCATACTTAACATTTTTGAAGCTGAACCGCTCGAAGGCAGAATGGTAA
>NZ_DFMZ01000039.1:1828-6326 GCF_002375825.1 Aneurinibacillus sp. UBA3580 | reverse complement strand
CACAATTTTCACAGAAAAAGGAGAACTCAGGAGGAATAAAGATGATAGAACTAATCCATAAAAGAGACAAAAAAGAAATTGAACTATTATTCACTGGTAATATTGTTCTTGAAACGATTAATCGTACAGAACATATCCCTCATACATTAATTCAAGGAATTGAAACCGTTTTAATCAACTTAAAAAATATTAGCTTTATTGGTCATTTTACGGATTGTTCATGTTTGCTTCCACACGATCCAAATTCTGAACCGTAAACAATTTGTAGTATGCCCCCTGCGCACTCATCAGTTCCTGATGCGTCCCTTCCTCTTTAATCGTTCCGTCTTCAATCAGCACAATTTTATCGGCATGCGTAATCGTTGATAAACGGTGGGCAACAATAAACGTTGTCCGGTTATGTGCCAGCCGTTCCAGCGATTGCTGAATCAGGTGCTCCGACTCCAAATCAAGTGCCGATGTCGCTTCATCCAGAATTAAAATACGCGGGTTTTTCAAAAATACGCGAGCGATTGCAATCCGCTGTTTTTGCCCCCCGGATAGCTTTACGCCCCGCTCTCCGATTTCCGTATCATATCCGTTCGGCAGTTCCATAATAAAATCATGCGCATTGGCCGCTTTGGCCGCCGCAATCATTTCCTCTTCACTTGCATTCGGATTTCCCATCAAAATATTTTCCTTTATCGAATCGCTGAACAAAATGTTGTCCTGCAGTACGATTCCAATCTGGCTGCGCAAACTTTTCATCGTCACATCCCGCACGTCATACCCGTCGATACAGATGCTTCCTTCCCTCACATCATAGAAACGAGGCAGCAAGCTAATCAACGAAGATTTTCCACCCCCGCTCGCACCAACCAGCGCCACAGTTTTTCCTGGTTCCACCGTCAGTGTAATGCCCTTCAGTACGTCCTCTCCGTCTGGTGCATAGCGGAAGTGCACATTCGCAAACGTCACATGACCGGCCACCGGCGGCAATTCGCGCGCATCTGGTTTATCTGCTATCTCATGCTTCTCATCCATAAATTCGAACACCCGATCCATCGAAGCAAACGCCTGCGTTAGCGTTGTCGAAGAATTTACGAGACGGCGCAATGGCGCATACAAGCGGTCAAGATAGGCATAAAACGCCACCAATTCTCCAACCGATAAATTGCCATGAATGACCTGGTATCCCGCCACGGCAATCACCAACAGCGGTGCAATATCTGTAACCGTATTTACCACGGCAAATGTTTTCGCATTCCAGCTGGTATGTTCCAGCGCTCTAGTAAGGAACGTTTTATTCCGCTCATCAAACTGTACCTGCTCATGTTCCTCCAGCGCAAAGCCTTTAATCACCGGTATCCCCTGTACCCTTTCGTGAAGATGCGCCTGCAAAGACGCCAATGCTTGAGAACGCACACGGGTCAAATGCCGCAGACGTGAATAAAAATATTTCACAGAAAATCCATACAGGGGGAACATACAGATCGCAACAAGAGTTAACCATCCATCCATCGAGAACATGATACCGAGTGCAATCAAAAGCGTCACCAGATCCAGCCATATGTTCATCAGACCGGTATCCACAAAGCTTTTTGTCTGTTCGACGTCATTAATCACGCGCGAGATGACTTCCCCCGCGCGGTGATTATGAAAATAACGAAGCGATAGTTTTTGAATATGGTCAAAGGCCCGATTCCTTATATCGTACAGCACCGTATTCGACACAGACTGCGCCAGATACTGCCGCCAGTACTCAATAGGCCAGCGCACAATCGTAAATAGAAAAAAAACAATGGCCATAGCATACAGCAAATTTTTCATTTTATCATCCGCCGGCATTTTCGCAAGCAGAACATCATCCACTACGTATTTTAACAGCAGCGGCATAATCAACGGGATTCCGAATTTGATGATGCCTATGACAATCGTCAGTCCAATCTTTGTTCCATACGGCTTAACAAATACAAGATATCTTCGTATGCTGCCCAATTCCTCAGCCCCTTTCTGTGCCTCCCGCGGCTGAATAAAAAACTCCCTTTCTTTACGAAAAGGAGTTTCATGGATTTCGCAAGTGCAAATAGCGCTCATACCAGCGATCGACAAAACCTGGATGAAAAGGTCCTCTCCTCTCCTGAATCCAGGTGACGACCTCTTGCACTCCCTTATATACCATATCGATTACGTCTTGAGGGTACTGCATTCGCCGGCTGTGCAGCGCGAACTCTTCTTTATCCAGAATGGTATAGCTCATATCCGGATAGACCTTCACGTCCAGGTCATAGTCTATGTACGTTAGCAACTCGTTGCGCAAAGAAAACGGCGAGCCGATGTTGCAGTAATAATAAATCCCGTCTGTCCGAATCATTGCAATCGTGTTGAACCATTGCCCGCGGCCAAACGTACATATCGCCGGTTCGCGCGTTCGCCACTCCCGTCCGTCCGATTCCGTGACTCGGACGTTATCGTTGCCGCCAATGAGAACCGCGTCACTTAAGTGAAGCAGCAGCGTTTTGTCCCATGAACGGTGAAACGATTGATCATGCTTAAAGCTTTCGATGCGAAGCGGGGTTCCGGGTGACGTCATCACGCTCTCCTTCCTTCTTATTATATAATGTATACGAACACTCCTTCACGCTCATTCTTCCCTTTTTTGGCGTGAATGAAGCAGACGCCCTCTATTCCGTATCAGGCGTTATTAACTTCTTCGATAAGGTAATATATTCCTTCACTTCATATCCAAGCAAGCTATAAAAAGGAAGGACCTTCTTATTATCCTGATTTACCATGATAAATACTCTTGTTACGCCTCTTTCTTTAAAGCGCTTCTCCAGCGCTTCTACCAGTTTGCGTCCGATCCCCCTACCCTGCAGCGCAGGATTGACGGCAAGCCGATAAAAATAGCCACGTGTTCCATCAATGGTTCCTACAATAACCCCGGCCACTTCTCCTTCGTACTCAGCAATCATAACGAGATCGCTATCCCAAGCCAATTGCTTCGCCAATGCGTCAAGCGTTTCCGTTTCCGTCTGCTCTAATCCTGTTTCCTGCCAGATGCGTGTGATGTGTACATAATCTCCTAAACGAAACGACCGTATTAACACGCCAACGTCCTCCCTGCTTTTCGTCTATCTTTTATTTTACACTACATAGTGTCAAATGTCGCTATTTACAGGGCAGGAAAAGCGCAGAAAAAGAAAAACCCGCCGGATACAGGCAGGTTTTCGGCGTTTATTGCTGGTTTTGGAGCAATTCGCGCCATTGCCGATACATATTACGAACAGCTTGTTCCTTCTCACCGATAATGACGTTTCTCTCCAGAATAAGCTTCTCCACGCGAACAATCGCCTGATCTACTTGGTCAAGGGCAAATACATCGATAGCATCTTCCTGAAGAAGAACAGCGCGACGATCGGCTAAATCCATTTTCATCCACTGATAGGCGGCAAGTATCTGGCGCTCCTGTCTAAGGCTATCGTCCATCTCCGCTTCCCAGGTCAATACTTCTTCAAGAGGATACATAACTTATTGCCCCTTCCTTTTTAGTTTTATTCACTAAGTATATTCACTTCTCTCCCAAGAAAAACCTTTCATTTTTCCTTAATTTTTTGAACTTTTTATGTCAGGAATGCTACGGCAACACTATGGCACAGGTTTTCTTTTCTCAAGAAGCAATTCTGTCCGCGTGATTTACGTATGAGCGGGAACGGCCAAACATCCGGACAACTCAATGATGGAGACAGCGGCCGTTCGGGTCCGCTCTCCCGCTTTCTCACAGATACGTTTAAAAATGAACAGTTGCGGCAAAAGTAAAAAGGGGAACGAAGCGGGACGTAATTTGGACGAGTTGAGCGGTGTGCCAATGGCAGAATGGGACATGAAAACATATTTACTATACTTTTTTATCTGTTTTGTATTGAATTCTAATATCAGTACGATATAATTAATTTTGGAAACAAATCCGTGTACAACCAAAAAGGAGGAGTTTTATTATGGCAAAGTTTGAATTACCAGCTTTACCTTACCCTTTTGATGCGCTTGAACCGCACATCGATGCACAAACAATGGAAATTCACCACGACAGACACCATGCAACCTACGTAAACAACTTAAATGCAGCACTCGAAGGACAAGAAGAGCTGGCAAGCAAAAGCATCGAAGATTTACTACGCAACATTAACAGCGTACCGGAAAACATCCGTACAGCCGTACGCAACAACGGCGGCGGCCACTATAACCACAGCCTTTTCTGGGAAATTATGAGCCCGAACGGCGGCGGCGAGCCGACAGGTGAAATCGCGGACGCGATTAACGAATCGTTCGGCAGCTTCGAAAAATTAAAAGAAGAATTCGCAAAAGCAGCAGCTACCCGTTTCGGAAGCGGCTGGGCTTGGCTTATCGTTGACAACGGCAAATTGGCAATCACCAGTACGCCGAACCAAGACAATCCGCTGATGGAAGGCAAAACTCCGATCCTTGGCCTGGACGTATGGGAGCATGCTTACTACCTGAA
>NZ_DFMZ01000039.1:0-1735 GCF_002375825.1 Aneurinibacillus sp. UBA3580 | reverse complement strand
TGGGAGCATGCTTACTACCTGAAATATCAAAACAAACGCCCGGATTACATCTCCGCCTGGTGGAACACCGTAAACTGGGACGAAGTCAACAAGCGTTACAAAGAAGCGAAGTAATTCGCGCACATACTTATGTCAAAAAACGGCTTTCCATTACGGAAGCCGTTTGTTTTTATGCATTTTATTGCAGAGTTTATTATTTTCTTTTATGCGTCTGTCACAGCAGGCTTTGCTGAAATCCTTCCCGCAATGCGTCGACAATTTTTTTATGGGATACGGAAAACGGATACGCATCCATTTCTTCTATTGCCACCCACATTACGCGTTCTTTTGCAATTGCACTGCCCCTCCCTTCTTCTTGTCCTTCATATTCACATAGATAAGTATACAGATTCCACTGTAGATGTGAGAACACATGACTATGTTCCATGACCAGATCCCGTGGTATGCACTTAATGCCGAACGTCTCATACATATGCACGCTCAACCACTCCCTGGCATTTTCTGCTTTTGTATATTCTACGTTTGGAAATTCCCACAGATTAGCCAGAAGACCGCTTTCCGGACGCTTATGAAGCAACCAGCGGCCATCCTCCCGCTGTACCAGTGCAACAGCTCGCTCTTCCACTCGGACTTTCTTGGCCTTCTTCTTGACAGGAAGCGTTTCCTGCACACCTGCCTTCCGGGCACGGCAGTGTGCAGCTACCGGACAGGCGTCACAGCGCGGCGATCGCGGAATACAGATAAGCGCACCCAACTCCATCAGAGCCTGATTGAAAAAGGATGGATTCCGGTGAGCGATAATCCGTCGTACAATCGCTTCAAATAATTTCCGTGTGCTTGCTTTTGTTATATCGTCTTCAACTCGAAAAATACGTGACAATACGCGCATAACATTGCCGTCCACCGCCGGCTCGGGCAAGCCATACGCAATGCTGAGGATAGCACCCGCTGTATAAGGACCCACACCTTTTAGTCCATGAATTTCTTCCGGTGTATTTGGTACAGTGCCTCCGTACTTCTCCTGTACCTCTTTTACTGCCGCGTGCAAATTGCGGGCCCGTGAATAATACCCCAACCCTTCCCAATATTTATAGACTTCTTCCAGCTCCGCCTCGGCCAATTTTTCTACAGAAGGGAACCGTTCCACGAAACGTTCATAATATGGAATCACGGTCTCCACTCTCGTCTGCTGTAGCATAATTTCCGATACCCACACCCTGTATGCGTCCCTGCTCTGACGCCAGGGCAATGTACGCTGCTGCCGCTCAAACCAGTACAACAAATCATCCTGGAAATCTTTAATATGAAATGAACCGATAATTTCCTGTTGTCTCTCCTGCTGCTTTTTTGCCATTATCTATTCTTCACTCCCTGTTATATCGATTGACGCAAACGCCCACATGTGCAGCTTGTCCGTACCGCCTGCGATGCAGTCGTTTATACTTTGCCAGAACGCACCTAATGCTGCCGTATCTTCGCAGCGTTTCCGTTTTATTTTACGATACGCTTCCATCGACGGAACATGAAACATTTCGACAAATAATCCCGGTTGATCTACCCCTTCTTGTAAGGTAAAATCATCAACACCAATCATCTTCATCGCCGCTGCAACGTCCTTGATTTTATGCAGATATTCTTCCCGCTTCTCCGGAAGGATTTTGTATTCGGCAAATACTTGGATGTCCTTCATCGCTCGTCCCTCACTTCTGTCGTTTTTCTGTGAAAATCGTGAGGA
>NZ_DFMZ01000037.1:6122-6874 GCF_002375825.1 Aneurinibacillus sp. UBA3580 | reverse complement strand
GGGTTCGATTCCCATCACCCGCTTCGTTTAGACGCTTACAAAGAATTGTAGGGTCTTTTTTTATGCCGAAAAATAAGAAGCGGATAGCCAGGAAGAGAATAAGTATCTCTTTCTTCGGCTATCCGCTTTTATGTTATTGGGCTATTCTTTTTTCTTTATCAACTTCTTTGCCTGCTCATATACCTCCTTATGACACTGTAATGGAAATCTGCCCCAGAGAGATTTGGCTTAAAGTTCCACCGTTAATCGAATGTATAACCATTCATAAACTTGTTGAGTTGAGTCATCTGCTCTAAAGAGGATAAAATAAATCTACAACAGGGAAAGGAAGGGCTTACATATATGAATCCTACGATAAATGAAAATATTTCGATTATCGGTGTCCCGATGGATCTGGGTGCGGATCGCCGCGGGGTAGACATGGGACCAAGCGCTATCCGCTATGCAGGTATTGCTGAACGACTTGAGAAGATTGGATACAAAGTACATGATGAAGGCGATATTATCGTGCGCCGGCCGAAGGAAAATACCACTGCCGGAACCAATCTGAAATATCTTGATGAAATTGCGCGTGTGAACCGCGAACTATGCGAGGCAGTCTCCGGCCAGATGGAAAAGGGACACTTTCCTCTCGTTATCGGAGGGGATCACAGTATTGCTATCGGAACAATTGCGGGAGTACTTAAACACCGTCCGAAGACCGGTGTCATTTGGTACGATGCGCACGGAGATATGAATACGGCGGAAACATC
>NZ_DFMZ01000037.1:4382-6005 GCF_002375825.1 Aneurinibacillus sp. UBA3580 | reverse complement strand
CCATCCGGTAACATTCACGGCATGTCGTTAGCGGTAAGCTTGGGTTATGGTCATGAATCCCTTACTTCAATCGGTGGGGCCGGGTCCAGACTGAATCCTGAGAAGACCGTGCTGATTGGGGCCCGGGCATTAGATCCGGGCGAAAAGGAATTCATTAAGAAGCTGGGTGTAAAAGTATTTACAATGCATGAAATTGATAGGCTTGGCATGGCCCGTGTTATGGAAGAAGCGCTGAAAATTGTCACCGATGGAACGGACGGCGTTCACCTTAGTCTGGATTTGGATGGATTGGATCCGCATGACTGCCCCGGTGTGGGAACACCCGTTATCGGAGGCATCAGCTACCGTGAGAGCCATTTGGCGATGGAAATTCTGGCCGAAGCCAACGTGCTGACCAGCGCCGAGTTTGTGGAAGTTAATCCGATTCTCGACCAGATGAACCAGACCGCGCGCGTTGCTGTCGCATTGATGGGTTCCGTATTCGGGGAAAAGCTAATATAATAAAGAAATGAGATGCATAAGTGAAAACGAGGGTGCGAATCACGCATTCTCGTCTTTTTATTTTTTTGAAACTTGCAATGCAGAACATCCGTATATACCATACGGGAAACTGATTTAGGATGTGGAGCAAATTGGACATTACCGAGCAACGGATTATCCAGCGGGCAAAAAGCGGGGATCGCGATGCCTTTGCCGAACTGGTCGATTTGTACAAAGATAAGGTATACCATGTTTCCTACCGAATGTTGGGTAACCAGCAGGAGGCGGAAGACGTCGCCCAGGAAACGTTCCTGCGTGTATACGCCAACCTGGACAACTATGACCCGCAGTACAAGTTCTCCACCTGGATATACCGTATCGCTTCGAATCTTAGCATTGACATTCTCAGAAAACGAAAGAAAAATCTCTCCATTGATGCAGAAATCACCGGAGCCGAAGGAGTAGACTGGCACGACCGGCTGGCTGATACAAGCAAAGGGCCGGAAGAAGAAGTGCTCATCGATGAATTGCAGGAGGAAGTGCAGGACGCCATCATGGGACTGAATCCGAAATATCGGGCAGTCATGCTTCTGCGCTACATAGAAGACTTAAGTCTGCAGGAAATCAGTGAAGTGGTCCAACTCCCCATCTCCACCATCAAAACCAGAATTCACCGAGGCAGGGAAGCACTACGCAAAAAACTTCGGTTTATGTAATAAACGAGAAAGGAGAGATTCATATGCGTTGCCAAGATAATGTGCGTCTCATGCATCGCTACCTGGACGAAGAAGCAAACAAAGAAGAAGAGATGCAACTCCGTGCTCATATTGCTACCTGCCAGGATTGCAAGAGACATTTTCAGGAACTAAAGAAAACCATTGCTTTTGTTCAAAGCTTATCCCATACAAAAGCACCAGAAGGATTTACCGAGCGCGTCATGGCCGCGCTGCCGAAAGAGAAGAGGAAAATAAGCTTTTTTGATCGCATCAAACGCCATCCGCTCTTGGTGGCTGCTTCGCTGTTTATCGCGCTTATGGCCGGCAGCATGATGTCTTTCTGGACGGAGGGACAGCAGCGATTCGAATTCTCTGCTCCCCAGACGCAGAACGTTAAGGTTGATGAAGAACATCATATGGTAATCGT
>NZ_DFMZ01000037.1:3999-4266 GCF_002375825.1 Aneurinibacillus sp. UBA3580 | reverse complement strand
CCTGCCGGCAAAACAGTGCAAGGGGACATTGTTGTCCGTAACGGCAACATTAAGGTAGACGGTGATGTGCGCGGGAATGTCGTCGCAATCGACGGAGAGGTATATGCAGCTTCTACGGCTCATATCTCCGGTGAAGTGCAAGAGATTCACCAGGCTGTGGAATGGGTTTGGTATAATTTAAAAAAGGTTTTCAATTCGCTTGCGAACAGCTAAAATAAAAAACGGAAGAAGGGCACGGAAACACCGTGTCTTTTTTGCGTGGGGTTA
>NZ_DFMZ01000037.1:3185-3906 GCF_002375825.1 Aneurinibacillus sp. UBA3580 | reverse complement strand
CGTGTCTTTTTTGCGTGGGGTTAGAAAACAATATATACTAGGGAAAGAGAACGCTGGGAAACAAGGGAATGGCAGACCGTTGCCCGACCATTACCTCCCGCTTTAAGGAGGAAAGTGAATGGAGGATTTTACGGAGAATTTTTTAGGGTACATCATTAATGCGATTGATATTTTAATCGTTACTTACATTATCTATAAGCTCATACTTTTGCTGCGCGGCACCCGTGCTCTCCAGCTATTTAAAGGTATTATTGTTGTGGTTGTTGTGATGCTGGCGAGTACCTTTCTGCACTTGAGTACGCTTAAGTGGTTGATGGATAAAACTTTTACGTATGGCGTCTTCGCTATTCTAGTTATCTTTCAGCCGGAACTGCGGCGCGCGTTGGAACAAATTGGACGCGGACGTTTGTTTTCCCGGAGTTCGACACCTGAAGAGAAAGTCGTCAGCGATACGATTGAATCGGTTGTCAAATCGGCCTTCTATATGGCAAAGCGGAGGATTGGGGCACTCATCGTAATCGAGCGGGAAACCGGGCTGTCAGATTACATAGAGACAGGCATAAATCTGACGGCCCGCAGCAGTACGGAACTGCTGATTAATATTTTCATTCCGAATACCCCGCTGCATGACGGTGCAGTAATTATGCGCAAGGATATGGTGATGGCAGCAGGCTGTTATCTTCCGCTATCCGAGAATCCTACGATATCAAAGGAACTGGGT
>NZ_DFMZ01000037.1:442-3070 GCF_002375825.1 Aneurinibacillus sp. UBA3580 | reverse complement strand
CCCGCCATCGGGCAGCCATCGGCTTGAGTGAAGTATCGGACGCTATCGCCGTCGTCGTTTCAGAGGAGACGGGACAGGTCTCTGTCGCGATGAACGGTGAGATTACGCGTGACTATGATACAGAGAGACTGACGGAGCTTCTTCACCAGAAACTGGGTCCTCAAGGAAAGACGTCTGCGCCGCTCTGGCAACGGAAGGTGAAAAACGATGGATAAGTGGCTCAATAATAATAATGTAGTCAAAGTAATATCGTTCTTGCTTGCCATTATGCTATGGGCGGTCGTGAATAATGATCCGGCTTCGTACAGCTCCGGCGTCGGACAGGCACAGGTGGACACGAAAGTAAATCAAGTCGATTTAAAAGTTCGCTATGATGCAAGCAAATATCTTGTAGAGGCGCCTTCTACGGTACAAGTTCAACTAAGAGGCAGGAAAGACTTACTTGCTATGTCCTCTCTGCTATCATCCGATAGTCTGGATGTTTATGTGGATTTACGCAATTATGGTAGTGGGAAGCATGAAGTGCCGGTACAGTATGAAGGGGCACCCAGAGGGCTGGAGGTAATAATTCAACCGAGTCAAGTGACTGTAAATATCGAAGAGATTAAGAAACTGAAAAAAACGGTTCAAGTCGATCTGATTGGCGAAGCGAAAGCGCATGGTAAAGTCGGTCAGTCGATTGTAAATCCACAGACAGTGACTGTTACCGTACCGGAAAGTCGAGTAGAAGATGTAGTGTTTGTACGAGCATATGTTAGCGTGGAAGGGGCAGAGGAGCCGATCAAAACGAAAGTCCCGGTACGGGTGCTTGACCGCCGGGGAACTCCGGTAGAGTCGGCGAAGGTATCTCCTGCAGTAGTGGATGTGCAAGTGCCTATCACTTCGCTCCCGGCGAAGACCGTTCCGTTGAAAGTAGACAGCAAAGGAACGCCGGCGGACGGATATCGGGTGGCGGCAGTAGACGTCAACCCTAAAAAGGTAACACTGTACGGAGCGAAAGAAGTGTTGGATACAATCTCTTCTTTAACGCTTCCCAGTGTAGATGTAGACGGACTGAGCGAATCCAAAACGTTCTCTGTTACAATTCTGCTGCCGGATAACGTAGAGAAGGCAGATGTTGAATCCGCATATGTAAAAGTCGATATCGTGAGAATGGATGAAACAGCGATAAGAACGGGTTTGACAGAGCAAGAGAAGCCGGAAGTACAGGATCCGGAGAAGATTACCATACGAGATTCGGTAGAGCTGCCGATCCGTATTCAAGGACTTGCGGATGGCCAGGCTTCGGAATTTGTCAAACCTTCCTCGGGGCGTATCGAACTGGAGATTCAAGGCACGAAAGAGGCAATGGACAAAATGGATAAGAATGAACTTGTCGCTTCTGTCGACGTAAAAGGTAAACCGCCGGGCCAGTATACCACTCCCGTGCATGTTATCAATCTTCCGCCCGACGTGAGGATAACGAATCAACAGAACCTTCAAGCAATAGTTTTAATCAAAGAACAAGCTGATAACCAGCGTGTTAATTCGTGAGAGGAGAGAGGACAATGGGTAAATACTTTGGGACTGACGGAGTAAGAGGTGTCGCTAACACCGAGTTAACGCCGGAGCTGGCATATAAATTGGGACGGTGTGGCGGATATGTCGTTACCCGTGACAGCAATAACGAAAGACCGAAAGTTGTTGTAGGCCGTGACACCCGCATCTCCGGTTCAATGTTGGAACGCGCCATTATTGCCGGTCTGCAATCCATCGGGGCGGAAGTCGTTCGCCTGGGTGTCATCTCCACGCCGGGTGTGGCATACTTGACGCGTGCGTTACAAGCAGACGCCGGAATTATGATTTCTGCCTCCCATAATCCTGTGCAGGATAACGGTATTAAATTTTTCGGCGGTGATGGCTTCAAGTTGCTTGACGAGAAAGAAGCGGAGATTGAAGCGCTGCTGGATGCAGAGAAAGACGAACTCCCGCGCCCGATCGGCGGCGATATTGGAACCGTGCTGAACTACAAGGAAGGTGCGCAGAAATACCTGCAGTATCTCAAGAGTACGGTGCAGAACCGCTTCGATAACTTGAAAATTGTCGTCGACTGCGCGAATGGCGCAGCTTCGGCGCTGGCAGCCCAATTGTTTGCCGATATGGAAGCCGATGTGATTACGCTGGCCTGCAACCCGGACGGTCTTAACATTAACGACAACTGTGGCTCTACGCACCCGGAAGCACTGCAGCAAGCCGTTGTAGAAAAGGAAGCGGCTCTTGGACTCGCATTTGACGGTGATGCGGACCGTCTGATTGCGGTGGATGAGAAAGGCAATCTCGTCGACGGCGATTTCATTATGGCGATTTGCGGTGTAGCGTGGAAACGCCGCGGCAGGCTGAAGAATGATACCGTTGTCTCCACTGTGATGAGCAACATTGGCTTTTACAAAGCATTGGAAGCGGCAGGTATCGAGACGCGGCAGACCGCAGTTGGTGACCGCTACGTTATGGAAGAGATGCTGAAGGGCGGATTTAACTTAGGCGGCGAGCAATCCGGGCACATTATTTTCCTGGACTACAACACGACCGGCGATGGTCTGCTGACGGCATTGCAACTGCTCGATGTAGTGGTAGAGGCAGGCAAGCCTA
>NZ_DFMZ01000037.1:0-342 GCF_002375825.1 Aneurinibacillus sp. UBA3580 | reverse complement strand
AGGCAGGCAAGCCTCTGTCCGAGCTGGCTCGGGAGACGATGACACAATTCCCGCAGATTCTCGTAAACGTGCGGGTAGCCGATAAAACGAAGCTGACCGGAAATATTGCGATTAAAACCGCGATTGAAGAAGTGGAGTCCAAACTCGGCTCGAACGGCCGCGTGCTTGTCCGTCCATCCGGTACAGAGCCGATCGTACGCGTCATGGCGGAAGGTCCGAACAAGGCTGAGCTTGAAGAGTACGTACAGCAAATCGCTGATGTCGTTAAGAGAGAACTGGTATAAATGGTGGGAAGAAGGATGCGGCAGATCTGTCGTGTCCTTTTTTCTGTGAAAATTGTGA
>NZ_DFMZ01000117.1:0-12521 GCF_002375825.1 Aneurinibacillus sp. UBA3580 | reverse complement strand
GAAATCATTGTCTCGTTCTTTTCTCTCTTTTCCTTCGTACCACTAAAACCAGCTGCCCTTCCCGTCATTTTCATATCGGGGTTACGGCTGAAAAGTTATATAGTTTTGTTCTCTACTTCTGCACAAAGTTCCCTTAAGGTAAATTGAAATACCAATAAAAATATAGCTTACTTTATTATATTAACTTATTTATTTATATTTGTAAAACAGAATATTTACCTAAATAAAAGGACCATCTAATGATCAAGGCAATGCTCTTTGCCGTTCCCTTTTTTCTAACGCTACATCACGATCGGTCAGCACTTTCCCTTTCTGACTATAAATCATGATATGTCCTTGAATATATCCGTCCGGCAGACGGCTTCTGACAAACCCCTGAACCGCATTTAGAATATAATTTGAATTGCTGTCTGGCCTGGTCAAACTTGTGCGCACCGCAACGAATACAGTCTCATTTTCTATGCTGACTTCATACCCATCAATATATTGCGCCCAATGTGTTTTAAGCGTAGAAAAATTAAAATTATTTTTCATATATCTATCCAGTTCATCGGTCAGTTCCTGTTCCATGCTTTCTTCAGACTGCGCTTTCGCAACAGGAGAAACCACCTGCCTGAGCATATTGTCCGCCTGTCCTCCTGCGTTCCGAAATAAATAATCGTCCTGCATTTTCAAGCCGAATACGATGCCAATGAAGATGGAGATAAGTATTCCATTTACGCTGATTTTTGTCATGATGGTACCTCCTTCTTTATACCTTACCCCTTTCTCTAAATATTTAGATAAAATTAGTTCAAATCCTTTATAAGTGCGATAATATTTTTTAACCATTTATACTTTTTAGAAAAAATAAGGACCGCCTTCATCACGGCGGTCCTCGCTGCTTTATTATTACAAAAATCTCCGATGGCACTTTTTTCCGTCATACGTAAACAAAACACGCCGGTCTTCGATCCTTGTCTCCATATGCACTGACTTGCCCCATAACTTATAAATATACGGCAGCGTTTTCTCTAGATACTTTACGTCTAATTCCATGCCCTCATACTGATGGAACAAGTACATCTCTCCATTGCCCAGGTAATCACCGTCCTGAACAAGAAGGTATGGAAATCCTCCGTTAACCCGACTCGTCACCAGTTGGTCGCGCACGACCTCCCACGCTTTATCCGTAATCGTCCAATCGTTGCCCTGGCGGCCGAATACATACATATCCAGTTTATCCACCAGGTCTTTCGTCAAATAATTGCGGATGAAAGAAATATCGCTGTCCAGTTCGCGTACCTCGAAGATTTTCTCCCGCCCTTTGCCCGGTTTGCGTCCAAAACGCTCCTGCTCTTCCTTCGTCGGGTTGTTCCAGCGTTCTTCGATGTCCTCAAAAATTTTCAAGCCGAGGTAGTAGGGGTTGATGCTGGTGGTAGACGGCTGAACGACTCCGGCATTCAGTTTGGCGTATTCAATCGTCTCGTCTTCCGTCAAATCCATCTCCCGCAGGATACGCTGATGCCAATACGAAGCCCAGCCCTCGTTCATAATCTTCGTCTCAATCTGCGGCCAGAAATATAGCATTTCTTCGCGCATAATCGTCAGTACGTCACGCTGCCAGTTCTCCAGACGGGGACTGAATTCTTCGATGAACAGCAGCAGGTCTTTTTCAGGATCGGGCGGGAAGCGTTCTGTCCGTTTCTTCGCTTCTTCTTCTGCGGACTCCCTGCGCTTCCGCTCTTCCTCATCCAGCAGCCACAGATCGCCATACGGATGCTTACCATGAGCGGCAAGCGCGCTCCTCGCCTGCTCCGGATCTTCCGCCCAGCTGAAATGGCGGCGGATCAAGCTTGGATCAATGTGCTCCTGAATCGCCAATATCGCATCCAGAAATTCTTCCACTGTCTCTTTTCCGTACTGCATTTCATACTGACGCAGCCTTTCCGCCGTCGCAGCCATGCTTTCTACCATATCCCGGTTCGTCCGGCTGAACCGGACATTATTTTTGAAGAAATCGCAATGCGCCAGTACGTGCGCCACGATTAATTTGTTTTGAATCAGCGAGTTACCGTCCAACAGAAACGCGTAGCATGGATTTGAATTAATGACCAGCTCATAAATCTTGCTTAGTCCCAAATCATACTGCAATTTCATCCGATGAAACGATTTACCGAAACTCCAGTGCGAGAAACGGGTCGGCATGCCGTATGCACCGAATGTATAGATGATATCCGCCGGGCAGATTTCATAGCGCATCGGGTAGAAATCAAGCCCGAATCCTTTGGCGATCTCGGTAATCTCGTCAACCGCCCGCTCCAGTTGTCGCATCTCTTCTCCTGTCATGTTGTAGCCGCCTCCTTCGCGAAGAAGGTCGTTAATGCTTTGTAGACCTCTCCTTTTTCGCGGACGATGCAATATTTGAATTTCGGATCTTTAATATGTTTATATGCAGACATTAATGTAGAATGACGGTTGTACTGGTTTACTTCAGTGTAGCCGAACATATTGCTTATGCTCATCAATTCTTTTACCAGCTTCACACAGCGATCGTTATCTGAGGTCAGGTTGTCACCGTCCGAAATATGAAAAGGATAAATGTTATACAGCGAAGGCGGATACCGCTGATCGATAATTTCAAGCGCTTTGCGATAGGCGGAAGAACAGATGGTACCGCCGCTCTCCCCTTTGGAGAAAAAGGCTTCTTCCGTCACTTCTTTCGCTTCCGTATGATGCGCAATAAAGGCAATGTTGACTTTCTCGTATCTTGTACGCAGAAAACGAACCATCCAGAAGAAGAAGCTACGTGCCACGTATTTCTCCAGCGCCCCCATCGAGCCACTTGTATCCATCATCGCGATAATAACCGCGTTAGAATGCGGTTGGACAATTTCTTCCCATGTTTTGAAACGCAGATCTTCGTTTGTAATGTTTTTGATGCCTTTGTGACCTGCAAGCCCATTTCGGCGCAGTGCTTCAAGTATCGTACGCTTCTTGTCAATGTTGCCCATTAATCCTTTTTTGCGGATGTCGTTGAACCGAATGTCGGTGATGACTACATCGTCCTCCTGCTTCTGCTGGAGGTTGGGCAGCTCCATTTCAGAGAACAGCATTTCTTCCAACTCTTCGACCGAGATTTCAGCTTCATAATAATCTTCGCCGGCTTGATCGCCCGCGCCCTGTCCTTTGCCGGGCCCCTGACCAGGCTCTCCTTCTTTGGCGATGACATCGCCCACTTTGGAATCTCCGTTCCCTTGACCGACATGCTTGCTTTTGTTGTAGTTATACCGAATACGGTACTCATCAAGAGAACGGATCGGAATCTTCACTACATCTCGTCCGTTCGACATAATGATATTTTCTTCACTGACAAGGTCGGGAAGGTTCTTGCGAATCGCTTCCCGAACCTTTTCCTGATGACGCTGCTGGTCCTGATGGCCTTTACGGTGCAGCGACCAGTCTTCCCGCGAGATAATAAACGGTGGTTCATGTTTCATGCGGCTTCCCCCTTTTTCACCGCTTACCGGTTCAAAAGGCTACCCACATAACGCAAAAGTTCATTTGCGCAAATTGGGCAGTATCCGTGCTCGTCGATCAGACGCGCGGTAACTTCGTTGACCTTCTTGAGCTGGATTTCGTCCGGCGTTTTGGTGGACGTCGTAATCTTCACCACGTCTTTCAAGTCGGCAAACAATTTCTTTTCGATGGCTTCGCGCAGACGTTCATGGCTGTTGTAGTCAAAACGTTTGCCTTTGCGTGCGTAAGCCGAAATACGAATAAGGATTTCTTCGCGGAATGCTTTTTTCGCATTCTCGGAGATGCCAATCTGCTCCTCGATCGAGCGCATAAGTTTTTCGTCTGCATCCATTTCTTCGCCGGTAATGGGGTCGCGCACTTTTGTTTTATTGCAGTACGACTCCACATTGTCGAGGTAGTTATCCATGAGCGTTTTTGCGGATTCTTCGTATGAGTAGACAAAGGCTTTTTGCACTTCCTTCTTGGCCAGCTCATCGTACTCTTTGCGTGCGACATTGATAAAAGTAAGATATCGTTCTTTGTCTTCCTTCGTAATGGTAGGTGACTGGTCCAATCCATCCTTAAGGGCACGCAGAATGTCAAGCGCATTGATGCATTCGGTATCGCGGCGGATAAGCGCACTGGAGATACGGTTAATGACATAGCGCGGGTCGATGCCGGACATCCCTTCATCAGCGAACTCATTTTGCAATTCCTTAATGTCCGATTCTTTGAATCCCTCCACAGCGTCCCCATTATACAGACGCAATTTCTTAAGCAGGTCAACGCCTTGTTTTTTAGAATCTTTCAAACGTGTAAGAATCGAGAAGATTGCGGCGGCGCGCAGCGAATGCGGAGCGATATGCACATGACCGAGATCGCTTTGCTTAATCAATTTGGCATAAATTTTCTCCTCATCGGAAACTCGCAAATTGTACGGAATACGCATGACAATCATCCGCGATTGTAGAGCTTCATTCTTCCTGTTGCTGATGAATGTTCTGTACTCGGACTCGTTCGTATGTGCGACGATGAGTTCGTCGGCTGAGATCAGCGCGAAGCGACCGGCTTTGAAGTTCCCTTCCTGCGTCAGCGACAGAAGGTTCCAGAGGAATTTCTCATCACACTTCAGCATCTCCTGGAATTCCATTAAGCCGCGGTTTGCCTTATTCAGCTCACCGTCGAAACGGTACGCGCGAGGATCAGATTCAGATCCATACTGCGTAATCGTCGAGAAGTCGATGCTGCCGGTAAGGTCGGCGATGTCCTGCGACTTCGGATCGGAGGGACTGAACGTTCCAATGCCGCGCCGTTTGGCTTCCGAGAAGACGATCCGTTCGACCGGCATATCCTCAATCCGTCCGCCATACTCTGTGTCTAGGCGCATCTGATTGTAGGGCGATAGATTGCCTTCGATAATAATGCCCAGCTCTTTCTCAATGTCCGGACGCAATTCATTAGGAATCAAGTGCAGGGGGTCTTCATGCATCGGACAACCTTTAATGGCGTACACGGCCCCCTGTTCGGTGCGTGTAAACTGCTCAAGGCCTCTTTTCAGCATGGTGACAATAGTGGACTTACCGCCGCTGACCGGTCCCATCAACAGCAGGATGCGTTTTCTTACATCGAGGCGCATGGCGGCGGAATGGAAATACTCTTCTACCAGTTTCTCGATTGCACGGTCCAATCCGTAAATTTCTCGGCTGAAAAACTTATAGCTCTTGCTTCCATCCTCATTATGTTCAATCCCGGCATGCTTGATCATGTTATACACCCGGGAATGTGCGGTCTGGGCAACGTGCGGATTTTTCCTAACAATCTCAAGGTACTCGGCGAATGTCCCTTCCCAAACTAGCTGTTCTTCGCGTGTACGGTATTCTGCAATCCGCTTCAGGATATCCATCGGGCACTCCTCTCCTTTTCTTCGTTCAGAATGGTCAGTCAGGGATGCGTTTTTACTATCCTATTCCACACATGCAGGTGACATGCTAAATATCTGCCTGCTTTAGCGCCCAAGACGCTTACGCAATCAGATGAGAAGAGAAGGAAAGCGATAGAAAGCAAAGGAGAAGACTAAAACATAAGATTTTTCTGTAAAAATAGGGCTGAGATGCGCATATAGCTCACCTCAGCCCTATTTTTATGTCTTTATTTCTCGTATGTAGCCCCGTGCATTACTTCATAAATTTCCAACTGCGAGCCGGTGGCCGGATTGTTATCGGAGGAATGTGCATGTGCCTGACGGAAGCTTTCGCTTTCGGTCCACGCTTTGAACGACTCTTCGCTATCCCATTTCGTGTACACGATTTGCTTGTCCCCTTCTTTTGCGCTTAAAAACTGGAACTCCAGACAGCCAGGAACATTGCGCATACGCTCCGCGCTTTTGGCAAACATTTCTCCCATGCGGCCTTTCATCGCGGCCGGAACATGCAGTACATTCATGACAACGTACATGGTGAGCCCACCTCCATAAAATATCAATCCCTTTCACTATAGCAAATCCATCTGTGCTTTTCCAATTGCAAGCGTACAAACTTTGTCAAGATTACCGTGTTTCCATATGTTCCAATAGTTAAAATATGAGGTATAATAAAGTGAAAAGTACTCTTGGGAGAGGAGACATAGAAAATGGCAATTATTTTAGGAGTTACATTCCTGGTGCTTGGCGCAATTTTCACGGCTGGATATAATGAAGACAAGACTTGGGGTCTATAAATCAGCAAAAAACCACCATGGCATCTCAGCCGCAACCCCGACATGAAAATCGTGGGAAGGGCGGCGCTGACTTTTGGGGTACGAAGGGAAAGAGAGAAGAGAACGAGAGGATGATTGCAATGGGGAAAAAGGCGAACGCCTTTTTCCCCCCTGGATCTTATTTCCTCTTCCCTTTCCTTCTTTTCTCATGATTTTCACAGAAAAAGGCAAAGAGCGAATGGCTCTTTGCCTTTTTTGTCTTCCATATCATTAGAATACAGGAATAACCGCGCCTTTGTACTTCTCATCGATAAATTTCTTCACATCTTCGGATTTCAGTACTTCAATCAGCTTTTTGATTTCTTCACGGTTTTCGTCGCCTTCTTTAACGGCTACGATGTTCGCGAATGTCTTCGCCGCATCGGAATCTTTCTTCTCTACCGCGAGCGCCTGGTCGAATGTCAGACCACCTTCCATCGCGTAGTTTCCGTTTATAACTGCGTAGTCGACTTCGTTAATCGCGCGCGGCAGCATAGATGCCTGCATTTCTTTAATTTGGATGTTATGCGGATTTTCTACGATATCCTGCTTGGACAGGCTGTTCAGCTCTTTGCCCGGTGTCAGCTTAATCCAACCTTTGGACTCGATCAGTTTGAGTGCGCGCGCACCGTTCGACACATCGTCCGGAATAGCGATAACTGCGCCGTTCTTCGGCTCGGCCGCTTTTTCTTTACCAGGATACAGGCCCATCGGCTCTAAGTGGATGCCGTCTAATGCCTTAATGTGTGTGTTGTGCTTTTTGTTAAACTCATCAAGATACGGAACCGTTTGGAAGTAGTTCGCGTCAATTTGCTTTTCTTCAAGTGCAGTATTCGGAAGCACATAATCATCGAATACTTTTACTTCCATTTCTACGCCCTGCTCTTTCAATTTATCTTTTACATGTTCAAGAATTTCCGCATGTGGAACGGCGCTTGCTCCTACAACAATTTTCTTTGTTTCCTGCTTCTGATCACTACCGTCAGCTTTTTGGTCACTGTTATTGCCACCGCCTCCGCATGCTGCAAGTACACCAACAGTAAGCAGCAGAATCATTGCTACGATCCACTTTTTCATCATCTGTTCCCCCTCTTCACTACCAATTATCTTTTTATTTACTCGTGTGTCTAATCAAGTTGCTATTTGCACCACGTATGCGGGCCCTGCATACGTAATACAAAAAACCCTCTCCGGCAGACCAGAGAGGGTTTATTTCACATTTATACCACACTCTTATCTGTCAGGATAGAATATCCTGCTGGAATTGGCACAGCATTCTCCGTAACACGGAAAATCCGCTGCCGGGCTTCATCGGGCCAGTCCCTCCACCTCTCTCGATAAGCGAGATGCATATTTAGTTGCACTGAAAATTATATTACGCATCTTTTAAATACTTGTCAATTATTTTTTTAATAAAAGATATATTGTCAATCGCAAGAAAAAATTCCCGTACGATTGACAAGCTGATCATGCAGCTCTTTCAGCGTCCCATGCGCATCAACATGGTGCTGCGGTACACCTCGATCAATTTTGTAGTCTTCGACCAAAAATGTTTTCAATCCAACTTCTGCAGCCACCATATCCTGCTGCATATCGTTGCCGATCATAATTGCGTTTTCCGGTTTGATGCCGATACGCTCACAGATTTCCAGGAAGTATTTCGGATTGGGCTTGCAATAGTGTGACGTCTCAAAAATAGTAACATGCTCAAAGTCATTCTCTAGCAAACCGGCCCACTTCATACGCTCCCGAATGGCTATCCCCGGAAATACCGGATTCGTAGCAACAACCAGCCTGTAGCCCTGTTTTTTCGCTTCTTCTACTACTTTCAGCGCGTATGGATGCGGTTCAATATCTTCTTTCAGCAGCGGAAATTCTTCCGAATAAAATTTATCGAATAACGGCCAGATATCCCCCTGTTCCACACCGCACGCCGCAAGAAAATGTTCCCGAAAAATTTCTTCGTTTGTACGTTCCGCTCCAGCGTCTTTCATCATCTGCTTTGTCGCATTCCATACGGACTTGACCAGCAGCTCCGGATCGACGAGGTGGGCGGTATATTCCCCCAGCCGCTTCATATAACGGTTCAGAAACGCTTCCGTATCCAGCATCAGCAGCGTTCCGTCCAAATCGAAAAATATTGCTTTCTTTGCCATACAAAGCTCCCCTTCTTTCATCGTCTTATCTCCTGCTTTATCTTCTATTTCATACCGGGATATCCAATTTGCCTTAGCGCTTCATACAGTACAATCGCAGCGGTATTGGACAGGTTCAGCGATCGGGTTGCGTCTCCCATTGGAATTCGAATGATTTGCTCGGGATACTGCGAGAGGATATCCTGGGGAATACCCGTCGTTTCCTTACCGAAAACAAAAAAATCACCATCCCTGTACTTTACTTCGGAATGGTATTTGTTACCGCTCGTTTCGATAAAGAAAAAACGACCGTCCGAATGCTTTGCCGCAAAGTCAGCAAAAGACTGGTAATATGTAATGTCCACCGCGTGCCAGTAATCAAGCCCTGCCCGTTTTAAATACCGGTCATCTGTCGAGAATCCGAGCGGTTCAATCAAATGGAGCTTCGTACGGGTTGCGGCACACGTCCGGGCCACATTGCCCGTATTGGCCGGAATTAACGGCTCATGCAGCACGATATTCAACGCCATTCACTTGTTCACCTCATGTTTTATCATAGCACAAAAATGCCAATCAACATACATGAACAGCCATTCAAACTATACCGAAGCAAGCTCCACAGAGCATCGTCCGGCTCCGTCCCTTATAAAATATGAAAAAATCGATATTGAATGTTCGGTGTATAAGCGGTTGAATCACGATAGTCCCAGTACCGGTGACGGCTATTCGTCGTATGCGCGTTAACAAGCGGCATACCGCGGCCATCTTTAGCCACAACAATGGTGGAGTGCTGCCACCGTCCATCACCGTCAAAATCATAACAGATGACATCCCCAAGCGATAGCTGATCCGCACTCGATTTCGTCTCCGTTCTAATACGCCCCTTCTCCAAATACCAGCGAAAGCTATGAGCCACGGCCCAGCTAAAGCTCCAGAGTGCCGATGGACTGTTTCCGCCTCGATACCACCAGCCATTCGACCGGCTACCCGTCACCTGTAGAGGAATACCGCCCGCATACAGGCACTGGGAGATAAAATTCGTACAGTCTACATCAAAATGACGGAACTGCGGATTATAGTCATTCCACCACGCTTCCGCATACCGGATAGCCTGCAGACGATTATATGAATAGTTCTGATCTGTTTTCGTTTGCCGCTTGTCTTCAGCTTCTGTATTTTCATACTGATGAAAAACAGGGATGGCTGCTTCATGCGGAATTTTCTCTTCATGCACCACCAACCATTTATCCTGCGGGCGATGTAGAATCACACGCATCTGCATCTCTTTCTCCTGCTCATGCCACCTTCTTTCAAGTTGATAGGCGTACCATTCCCTCGCCTCAATCCGAACGACAACCTCATCTTCCATTTCTCTTTCTACCTGCAGGGTATGAATTTGCACTTTGCTTTTTATCGGACGTGCATTTCGTTGGTTCAACTGCTCCCAGCGGAAAGTGCTGTACCTTTTTACCCGCTTCGCCTGCTCCGCGCTTACACAATCGAAGAAATCATCTGTTTCTACAACCAATCCTTTCGTCCGGCACTCTAAATATTTCTCAAGTGCACTTCTCCAGGTTGTCATTATGCTTCCCCTTTCCGCAATCCAATGATTTCAAAATATGTATATGCGTCCGTAGAGCACGAATTCCCTGTAGCTTTCCTATACTTTCCCCCGTAAAAATAAAAGGGATGGCTGCACTTCGTATTAGAAGCGCCGTCATCCCTTCTTCTCTGTATATTCTTATGTCAAACCGACTTCCGATCGTTCCAACACACCTTCAAGCTGCAGTAAATGTTCTTTAATGTCCAATCCCCCGCCGTAACCGACCAGTGCGCCGTTCGAGCCGATAACCCGGTGGCAAGGAACGAAGATGGACAGCGGATTCTTATTGTTAGCTCCCCCTATGGCACGCACCGCTTTGGCTGCGTTAATTGCAAGAGCGATATCTTTATAGGATTTAGTTTCACCGTAAGGAATTTGCCGGAGCTGATTCCATACAAGCTTTTGAAACGGGGTGCCATATACGTCAAGAGGAAGGGTAAATTCCCGGCGCTCCCCTGCAAAATACTCGTCCAATTGTTCCGTCGCTTTGAGAAAGACCTCAGGTGCGTAGGTAATGTTCTCCGTATGGAGCCATTTTTTCGCCCACCGCATTAACGAGAGTTTCGTCGCATCTCCTTCGCCGAATTCCACCCAACATACCCCCGTGTCTGTTGCGGCCAACGTAATCGGCCCGAGCCGGCTTTGATATACGGTATAAAAAACTTCCGACTTCACCCAATCCCTCCCTTTTGCATCTTCTTATCATCTTACATCGGGCAAAAAGAAGAAATCCAGTATAATCATTCGACATTTTCCCGGCTTAGGAGCGCCTTTTCGATTTCTTGCCGGACCGTTTCTTCTTTTTCTCGGGTTTTCGCCTTTTTTAAAGCCAGAATGGCTTCATCACCGCCAATTCTCCCCAGCGCCCAGGCCGCCGTGCTTCTCAGCGCCGGTCTTTCGTCTTCTGTCAACACACGAATGATGTCCGGCACAGCACTTTTGTCTTTAAAGTGCGCAAGCGCCAGAATCGCGTTTCGCTGAATTGGCTTTTTGCCCCGCCAGGCACCGGAGGTACGTCCAAATGTGGATGCAAACTGCTTCTTGCTGATAGTGAGCAACGGTTTAAGCAGCGGCTTGGCCGCTTCCGGGTCCGGTGTAAATTCCGGATGATGCGTAAAATTGAGTTTCCGGTTTTTCGGGCAAACCTGCTGGCACGTATCACAACCGTACAGACGATTCCCGATAGCCGGCCGGAATTCTTCGGGAATTTCATCTTTCAACTGGGTCAAGAACGCAACACAGCGCTGGGAATTAAGCTGTCCTCCCTGCACAATCGCTCCTGTCGGACAGAAATCAATACAGAGCGTACAATCTCCACAATCTTCTATCACGGGCTGATCGGGTGGAAACGGAGCGCTCGTCAGCATTTCACCCAGGTATACCCATGAGCCAAATTCCGGGGTAATCAGCGATGTATTCTTACCGACCCATCCCAGTCCCGCGCGTTCTGCAACGGCGCGATCCGACAGCGCCCCGGTATCAACCATGATTTCTGTTCGGATACCGGGCACTTTCTCATGAAGGAATTGTTCCAGCTTCTTCAATCGGTCACGCAGTACGTGGTGATAGTCTTCCCCCCAGGACACACGCGCCATAATCCCCCGATAATTCCCTTGCTCTGACTTCGGCGGGGATTCCATGCGGGACGGGTAAGCCAAAGCAATCGCGATAATGGATTTTACTTCTGGCAGGGTATGCTCCGGATGCGCCCTTTTTTCGATGTCTTTCTCTTCGAAGCCTGACTCGTAGCCGAGTTCACGATGCTTATATAACCTCTCTTTTAATACCAGAAACGGGTCTGCCGCGGCAAACCCGATTTTATCAATTCCAATATCGTGTGCGTAGCGGATAACTCCTTGCTTTAGGCGGCTCCAATCCGTTGCTGTCATCTCATGCTGTTGTTCCATGCTGCCACCTCCTCTTCTTCTTACCGTCGCACAATGGCTCCTGTAGCCAGTTCATCGCAGCGGTTATTCAATTCATTGTCTGCATGGCCTTTGACTTTGATGTACTGGACATCGTGCACTTCCATAAGCGCAAGCAGCTCTTTCCACAGATCCTGATTTTCTACCGGCTGTTTTTTGCTGTTTTTCCATCCGTTCTTCATCCAGCCTTTATACCAGCCCTGCTGAAAACAGTTGACCATATAAGCGCTATCGCTGTGCAGCAAAACCTTGCAAGGCTCTTTCAGCGTCTTAAGCGCCTCTACTGCCGCCCTTAATTCCATGCGGTTATTGGTGGTATTGTCCTCACTGCCGCACATCTCTTTGCGATGTTTTCCGTACAGCAGTACGGCACCCCAGCCGCCCGGTCCCGGATTGCCGGAGCAGGCGCCGTCTGTATAAATAATAACCTCTTTCATTCTTGTCCCTCATTTTACGTAATTTAGTTTTAATCATAACCTGGTTTGAGGTTTAGATTAAGAGCTAAAACCCTAAATATATTATTAGTATATCAATTTCTCTCATCTTTTTGGCGAGCATGATAAAATATTAGAGGAACTCTTACGGCGTTTCAGCCGCAATCCCAACATAAAAATGAGGGGAAGAGCG
>NZ_DFMZ01000019.1:10296-27707 GCF_002375825.1 Aneurinibacillus sp. UBA3580 | reverse complement strand
TGGTTCAGCAGGAATTTATAATATTGTCCATTATGAGGAGTCCATGAAGATTCTCGACGAAAAGATGAATCATACGAAAGCAACCGGAGCCTCTGTCATCATTACGACTAATCCCGGTTGCCTGCTACAAATGAAACTTGGCATTGAACGTGAAAAACTGACCGGCTCTGTACGGGCGCTGCACTTGATTGAATATATAGCCGAGGCGGCAGGCATCTCATAAAGAGAAGATTGGCTTTGGCTTCTGCAATTTTAAAAAAAGTAGTTAAGGGATACGAATTTATAAAAAGCAGGGAATAGGGGGATGTACAGTTTAGCTGCCGAAGATGAGTTGGTAAATAAAGTGCATTCCCCGTATGGCAAAATAAGCTATATAGAGGATGAGAATGAACGTAACTGAACGCTTTGCCTGTCTCATGTGCGCTTCCATAATTAGCTTTTGAATTTGCTCCTGTTTATGGTCACAGTCCATGACGTACACCTGCTTTCATTCTTCGATATTCTACATCGGATCTTATTTTCTCTTCTCCTTCCTTCTTTCTTCATGATTTTCAAAGAAAAAGGCATTTCTCTCACGTATACCCCTATTAGATAAGTGGAGGGCAATCTTTTTCATATTCTGTACCGATACGCTCATCAGAGTGTGTTTACTGACGTTGCGTAATCCCCGCAAACGGTAATAGCGAAACCCTTGGAGCTGTTTAGCATCCGCGAAGTTTCGCTCCACGATAAGTCTTCGCCAGGCGCAAGGGAGCAAGCTGTAAGACGAGAGAAAAAAGTTTCGGGAACACCAAGTAATTGATACTGATAATCGTTATTGCTATAATGGCTCCAAAAAAAGTAAACAGAACATAAATTGCAGGAGGGGACAGGAGTTGTCATTTCAAGATCAGCTATTGCTGTGGAATCATGCGTCTCTCAAGGTTTTAGACGTACGCCATGCCACCTTGCATCCGGGCGATAGTCTGCACGCTTACCGGCTTCCAGCCAGCGTTTTTCTGCTCACCACACGAGGCGTGGCACAGGTGTTGCTCGATGGTATTGCGTATGCGGCAGATAAAAGCCTTGTCTGTCATGCTGGGAAAGGTGCGCTTCTCGATATTGTCGAGGTAGTGGAGACGCTGGAATATTACATGGTTTTCTATAAAGCGGTACTGACGATGCCATGCCGCAGGGAATTGCTGCGTATGTACCAAACAAGCAATCCCTTCCTCGCACAGTACGCTTTTGCTCCACCGTGCCCGCTCCCCCTTTTTTCAAAGATAGAGCAAATGCAACGGCAATGGCAGCAATCCGGCGCGCTGGAAAAATTCCATGTCAAAGCTTTGTTCCATCATTTCGTATATGACCTCCTGCAACAGTCGCAGACGCTAGGCAGCGGGGCGACCCAACCGCAGCTGATTATCCAGGCGATTCGCTATTTAGAGGAGCGTTACGCCGAGCCAATAACGCTTAACTCATTGACAGCAGCGCTGGATTGCAACGCGCGTCAGTTGCAGAGGCTATTCAAAGCGAGGCTGAATATTGGCCCGATGGAGTATTTGCTTCAGGTGCGACTCAAACAAGCCAAGGCTTTGCTCAAGCATACCAATATCACATTGGCCCAAATTGCTGAGGCTGTTGGCTATATGGACAGCTACTATTTCAGTCGGATTTTTAAAAAATATACGGGAGTGTCGCCCCGCCAATATAAAGAGCAGGCCAGGGATAGGGAGCACCGTCGCCAAACTCCATTACACAAGTCGCGATCATCGATTGTTCCTGGAAGCGCACAATTGTATAGTGTTACTGCTAGTGATGATAATAGTTCTCACTATCAGGCTGGTGAGGTCATCCATCCGTATACAAGCTCAAAGGCAGCAATGACCAATAGCTTAACATCCATGTTGCCCTTGCTTCTGGGCGCACACTCCCTTACAACAAGTGCAGGGGCCTATTCGGCAGGAGAGATTTCTCCAGCCGATAGCGTTACGGTACAGCCAACAGTCAGCAGCGACGAAGCAGGAAATGCCGGTATTACGGGGAGCACGGCAGCAGCAAGCATGCGGCGAATCATTAAGCATCAAAAGGGTGAGTTTGCGCTGGAACAGAAGCCGGAGAAAATTGTCGTACTGGACTACCAATATATTGATCAACTGCTGAAGCTGGGCGATCAGCCGATTGGCAGCGTAATCCCAACGATTGAGTCTTCGTCGTTCCCCGACTATTTGACAGGTAAGCTGACTGATATCAAGGTGCTCGGGACGAAGGAAGAGCCTGATCTGGAGGCGATTGTTCAGGCTGCACCGGATTTGATCATTTGTACCGCGTTTCAGGAGCACCTTTTTGAAAAGCTGGTCGAAATCGCGCCGACACTAATGTTTGACCGAAATGAAGATTGGCGTACCACCCTTCTTACGTTCGGGAACATTGTCGGCAAAGAGCAAATTGCGCAGAACGTGCTGGACAGATACCAGAAAAGGATAGACGCTCTGAAAGCTGCCCTGACCGACAAGCTGGGCGGGCAGACAGTCGCCTTGATTCGGCCGCGCGATCAGATGATCCGGCTACAAACGGCAAAACATCGCACGGCAAAGATTTTGTACGGAGATCTTGGGATGTCGCCTCCGCAAATGGTCATGGACAGCACAAAAACCAGCTTCACCATCTCGTTAGAGGCAATGTCGGCATTAAACGCGGATCACCTGATTGTTTTACAGGATGATTCCAATACGGAGTTGGTGGAGGAGTATCAACAGACAGCAATCTGGAAAAACGTTCCTGCCGTACAGGCAAATCAGGTCTACACGGTTGACACGACGCTGTGGGTAGGTTACTATGGCCCGTTTGCAATTAATCAGATAGTGGATGAAATTGCCGAAGCAATGCTGTAGATAAGATGGTGAGGGAGAACATGTCCAAACCCAAAATACGACTGTGGTCGTAGCTTAATGATCGGCGTGGAAATGGTAATGGGAGCTTGTGCAGGGAGGGAGGAACACTTACGTATCGAGGACGATTTTGCTTATCTGGTTCATAAAGCGCCGGGTGCATTATTCGGAGAAATTCAAAATCCATTCGTCCCATTTTACACTGAAGCACCGGCTGTTCGTATGCGTAAAACATGCTGTTTTTATTTTCAGGTTTCCACCAGTGGAGAATATTGCACAGTCTGCCCGAAAGCGAAATGAAGATGGCATAGAGAAAGGAATGTGTTGTCATCGTGAAAAAGTGGAAGCGAAATCTATTCATTTTGTATGTCGGGCAATTCCTGGCCATGGCCTCTATGAGTTGTGTTACTCCCTTTTTACCGTTGTACTTACAGCAAATGGGGCTTACCGATCATGATGAAGTGCTTGTATGGTCGGGTCTTATTTTTGGAGCCAATCTTCTGACAGCCTTCATCTTTTCGCCGATTTGGGGGAAACTTGCCGATCGGTACGGACGCAAAATGATGCTGATTCGCTCCGGCTTTGGCATGGCTATCACCATTACGCTCCTGGGCTTTGCCACAAGCCCTGTACACTTGTTGTTATTGCGATTATTGAACGGGATGTTGTCCGGATTCGGTCCGGCTGCCGTCGCACTAATCGCCACCAATACTCCGAAAGAGCGGAGCGGGTATGCGCTCGGAACTTTACATTCAGGCACCGTTGCCGGGACGATTTGCGGTCCATTATTAGGCGGATTCATGGCCGACCGATTCGGTTTCAGCGCCGTTTTCTTCTATACCGGCTTATGTATTTTTCTCGCTACGCTGATCGTCATCTTTGGGGTCAGGGAACATTTTGAGAAAAAAGAAACGACAGAGCCAAAAACAGACTTTCGGCAAGACTTCAAAAAAATTGTTTCCAGGAAGCCGATTGCCTCTCTGTTCGTCTCCGCAGCGATCATTCGGTCAGCCATGACTGGCACATTGCCGCTTATCCCGCTATATGTCCAGCAGTTGGCGCCCAGTCAGGAGAATCTGGTCGTATTGGCCGGAGTAACTTCTGCGGCGATGGGTATCGCCAATATGCTTACCGCACCGCAGTTGGGGAAACTGGGAGACAAGTATGGTTCCCATCGCATTTTCCTTTGCTCGGTGTTTGGCGCGATTTTATTTTCTATCCCGCAAGCGTTTGTTCAGCACTTGTGGCAGTTAATTGTATTGCGGTTTTGTACCGGCGCGTGCCTTGCTGGCATGATGCCTTCCATAAATGTTCTTATCAGGCATTATGCTCCAGATGGCATGGAAAGCCGAACATACAGCTATGTCAATTGCGCATTGTTTTTGGGAGGCATGGCGGGGGCGCTTGGCATGGGCGTTATCGCATCCTGGTTTGGCTTATCGATGATCTTTATTTGTTCCGCCGTTCTTTTGTTGCTCAACAATGTGTGGATGAAATTGACTGTGTTTCCGGAAATCAAGCAAGATCGCGAGGCGGCTGCCTTTGTCGGCGGTCAGGATGTATCCAAGTGAGGGGTTACGATGAATACAATTCATGGGACTCGTGCATTTTCAACCGAGCATTATGCAAACGTTGAGTAAAGGGCCCTTTGCGAATGGATCGAAGCGGTTATTTACGAAGAAACCGTGGTTCCTTGGCTTATCCATGGGATGGTCCTTTGCCTGCATCCGGGATTGCCGCTTGACTGTGCAAAAAGTGAAGGCTAACGGTTCTGCGTGGCTGGCATGTCGCAAAAGTCAAAAAGTTGGTCGCAAAAATCCATGTTCATTCTGGAGTACTTCCTTATAATAAGAATGAGAATCAATATCATAAAATGCGATCAACAAAAGGAGAGGAAATAGAAATGTCTAGGCCTAATACATTTACGTTTAAACTACTTGCGATCTTTTTATGCATGCTAGTGATGGCTGGTTGCGGGGGGAATCAGCAAGGGGTAGCGACTTCCGAGCCGACGCAAGGACAGGCAACGGAAACACAAGACGCCAGGGTTGTTCAGCATGCCATGGGGACGACTGAAATAAAAGGTACACCCCAAAGGGTAGTCACGCTGTTTCAAGGTGCCACGGACGCTGCATTGCTGCTGGGAGTGAAGCCGGTAGGAGCCGTGGAATCCTGGATCGAACAGCCCTGGTACAATTACATAAGAGACCGGATGGAAGGGGTAACGAATCTCGGTTCGGAAAACCAGCCCAACCTGGAAGAAATCGTTGCGCTTAAACCGGATCTGATTATCGCTTCTAAAACACGGCATGAAAAGATTGCTCAGCAATTGTCAGCTATCGCGCCAACCGTCATGACAGAAGAGGTGCATCTGTGGAAGGATACGCTGCACCTGTCGGCAGAAGCACTAAATAAAAAGGAAGAAGAGCAAAAATTCTTGACTGAGTGGGGGCAAAAAGTTGCTGAATTTAAGAGAAAAATGGGCGACAAGTTGAAGCTGGAAGCGGGTATCGTTGACTTCCGTGTCGATCATGCCCGCATTGTGTATACCGGATTTTCGGCTCTCGTCTTAGAAGAGCTGGGGATCGCCCGGCCTGCCAGTCAGCGGGGAGAAGAGTGGGGTGTGCAGCTCACATCCAAGGAAAATATACCGCAAATGGATGCAGACATCATTTTTGATCAAACGAGTACATCACGAGATGACGGTCGACTGGATTTGCGAAAGGAATGGAGCGAGCATCCGCTATGGAAAAATTTAAAAGCCGTTAAAAATAATCGAGTATTTGAGGTGGATACGGCGGTATGGAATAACGGCTCAGGCCCATTGGCAGCGCTGGAGATGCTGGAAGATCTCTACGGTTTTTATGAGTTGAAATAATCTGTTTGGTATGGTGAGGCTGTTGACCGATGGTGGTGTCAACAGCCTCCGGTGGGTTTATTCCACCTTTTCGGCTCCGTTTCAATTAGCTATCAGCTATGCAGGCAATGTCCGAAATGAAATCTCAAAAAGGAGGAACCTTGTGAGTCCATTATTACGCCAAACACCTGTAAAAGCATGGGGCTTGGTGTTTGGTTTTTTTATCCTGGTCATTTGTTTTGGAGCAAGTATCGTCCTCGGGACAACAAAAATAAGTGTTATGACGGCTGTTGAGTCCTTTATCCATTATGATCTCTCCTCAAACGAACATGTGATCATCCAAACGACGCGGTTCCCTCGGGCCCTGTTCGCCGCGATGATCGGCGGTAATTTAGCCGTCGCCGGTGCACTCATGCAGGCGTTAACAAGAAATCCGTTAGCATCTCCAAGCATTTTTGGGATTAATGCGGGTGCCGTCTTTTTTGTCATCGTGGCTTTAACCTTCCTTCCGATCTCTTCCCTGGACCAGCTGGTATGGGTCGCGTTCCTGGGAGCAGGTTTTGCCGCATTTGCCGTCTACTTTCTCGGTTCATTGGGCAGGGACGGATTAACTCCGGTGAAAGTCGTGTTAGCTGGCTCCGCGATGACGGCGTTGTTTACCTCTTTTACGCAGGGCATGCTGGTTATCGATGAAGCGGGCTTGCAAAATGTGCTGTTTTGGTTGGCCGGGTCGATCGCTGGCAAATCCGCTGAGGAGTTATTGCCGCTCCTGCCCTATATGATCGTTGCCGGAATCACCGCGTTGGTACTTGCGCAGCCAGTCAACATCCTTGCTTCAGGAGAGGATGTTGCCAAAGGATTGGGGCAAAGAACCGCCCTTGTGAAACTGGCGGTCGCCGTTACCGTTATTTTACTTGCGGGCAGCTCTGTTGCGGTTGCCGGCTCCATTGGCTTCGTAGGACTCGTTATTCCGCATGTGGCCCGTTTTCTGGTTGGTATCGATTATCGCTGGGTCATTCCTTACAGCGCGGTACTCGGGGCTATCTTGCTGTTGCTGGCAGATATCGTTGCCCGTTATGTGGTGATGCCTGGCGAGCTGCCAATCGGGGTCATGACAGGTTTGATCGGCGGGCCATTTTTTATCTACATTGCTCGGAAGGGGCTTCGCTCGAAAGGGGTGTCATCATGAATCGGCTCATTATCATTCGCAGCAAAACGGGACTTTATTCTTTCCTGGTACAAAAGAGAACGGTCATTGTGCTCACAGTGCTTGTCATACTCACTTTCGCTTTGTTTCTGTTAAGTATCGCGCTGGGTAACAAGGGTATTTCACCTGTCGATGTATGGAAAACGCTCATTGGCCAGGGGACAGCAGCCAATTCGTTAGTGCTTGGAACGTTACGACTTCCCCGGATTATTGTCGCCGTCCTTGTTGGAGCGGCTCTGAGCGTTTCCGGGGCAATCCTGCAGGGGATTATCCGCAATCCGCTGGCTTCGCCGGACGTTATCGGGATCACCGGGGGAGCCGCATTAGCGGCAGTGACTTTTCTTACCTATTTTGCGGGGACGGTGAGTATCAAGTGGCTTCCGGTAGCAGCATTTTTAGGAGCCGGCTTGATTTCACTCGTGATCTATGTGCTGGCCTGGAATAAAGGGGTGTCTTCGACGAGGCTGGTGCTGATTGGGATTGGGATTTCCGCGACGGCAAGCTCTTTTACCATGCTGATGATTATCCTGAGTCCAATTAACGCAGCCAGCCAAGCCTATACCTGGTTAACGGGAAGCATATACGGTGCATCATGGGATAACGTGTATGCGTTACTGCCCTGGGTGATTGTTTTTATGCCAGTGGCACTCATTTATTCCAGAAACGTCAATGTTCAGGAGCTGGGAGATGACATGGCGAAGGGGCTGGGAGCTTCTGTTCAGCTTCATCGATTCATGTTGCTGTTCATCAGTGTGGCGTTGGCGGGTTCTGCCGTGGCAGTGGCTGGTGCGATTGGATTTATCGGCTTAATTGCGCCGCATATGGCCAGAAAACTTGTAGGTTCTTCATTTGATGCCTTATTTCCGGTCGCCACTCTGATTGGCAGTATCATGCTAATGTCTGCCGATTTGGTTGCCAGAACGGTCTTTCTTCCACTTGATATTCCTGCGGGTGTTTTTACTGCAGGGATAGGTGCTCCTTTCTTTATTTACTTGTTATATAGAAATCGTAATAAATAGGCGACATTATTTTGAACAGGAAAGAAAAAGGCGTTCGCCTTTTTCCCCATTGAAATCATGGTCCTGTTCTCTTCTCTCTTTTCCTTCGTACCGCAAAAGTCAATTGCCCTTCCATCCATTTTCATGCCGTGGCTGCGGCTGATTATGGACGGATATAGACAGGCGTGCCGATGGGTACCCGGCGGGCCAGTTCGTTGACATCCCGGTTGTACATGCGGATACAGCCATGGGAGACATTTTTACCGATGGATGCGGGATTATTGGTGCCGTGGATACCGTAATGGGGTCGGGAAAGTCCAAGCCACATGGTGCCGAACGGTCCACCGGGATTGGGTGCTTTGTTGATGATGTAAAACGTGCCGACAGGCGTTTGTGTAAGCATTTTGCCGACCGCGATCGGATAGACTTTTACAAGCCGACTGTTTTGTCTGAGTGTCAGCGTATGACCGGATAAAGAGATATGGATGGAATATGCCAAGAAATCACCTCCTATACCAGAGTATGAAGAGAGGGGGCGAGGGGTTAGAAGGAATGGAAGGATGGAAAGAAAACGCCCTTTCCAGATAAGCTGGAAGGGCGGAGTGGTATGGTATTACTTACTACTTAAGCGGAACGATAAGCTCAAGCTCTTTGACGGGCACAGGGTTGGTCTGCGTCTGTTCCATCTTTCCGCTTTCTGGAATTGGACGAGCGGTGCGAACGCTGACGAACGTCTGAATCTGCAGGAATTTTGGTCGGGATAAAAGTGGTGCCGCAGTAATGACAGTGTTATGCACTTCTTTTCCTTCCTTCACCGTACCCTCGCTGCTGCCGCTCATCATTTGAATCGGGTTCCCCTTATCATCTTGTATTTCGTAGCTGTATTCCCGAATCGCATATCCCCTGGCCGCATTTTCCGGTGTCGGAAATTCGTGTGGTTTGACCAGTTGCAGAACAATCCGGGTTGAGCTAGGGGCCAGGGTGACTTCTTTGGCGGTTAGTTTGATATCCTTGTATGTGCGTGAGGCAGTCATTGTATACGTTTGGCTGCCATGCATTTTGGTGACGGGAAAGGAGAATTTCCATGATCCTTCGACCTGCCCGATTTTATGGACATCTAATGTTAATGTAAAGCGGTCCGGAAGTGGAGTCTCAGGGTGAATGTCCGTCACAAGAATTTCTGTTTGGTCATCGGCTACCTGACCACTTCCTCCGTTCGAAGAGAAGGCAATCTTTTTTCCGTCGACATATACGTCCATGTCAAGTGCACCCCAGTCGCTTTTCGAACGTGAGGAACGGAGAATATATCCGATGGACAGACGGCTTCCATCGTAGAATGCTTCCGATATGGTTAAAGAAAAACCTTTGTCCGTCGCTGTCTGGTCTGCCGTTACGGTTTGTCCCTGCCGTTTTACTTGTTGCAATCCCTGATCGCCGGCCTGCTCAAAGACCGATCCGATAAAAGGAATATGCTGCAGCACCTGGGCCACGGCGGGAGAAAGAAAGCCTGCGCCAAAGAAGAGAATAGCCGCCGTACCCACAGCAATTCCGGTATTGCGCAGCCATATCCGTTTCTTTCGCGGTTTGGCATCCGGCAGGAACGTAAGCGTTTGGTCAATGACGGAGCGTACGCTATCGGGCATATCGGTGTCCTGAGATAGCCATGTGCGAATCCATTCGTCCAATTGCTTGTTCTCACTCATCGCTGTTGCCTCCTTGTTCGGGATAATGAAGCGCCTGGGCCAGCTTTTTGCGTGCCCGGCTCAGGCGGGATTTGACCGTTCCTTCGGGTAGTGCCAGCAATTTTCCCACTTCTTTCACTGACAAATTCTCGAAATAATAAAGAATCACAGGAAGACGGAGTTCGTCCTCAAGTGCATCCACGATTTCTTGTACTTCTATCGTTCGTTCCATCGCTTGCAGGGATGATTCATTTGCTGCGGTATGTATTGTTTCTGTAGGGATGAAGCGGCGCTTCTCTTGAAGAATCCGATAGCATTCATGAATAAGAATACGAATCAGCCATGTTTTGAAATACCTGGCTTCACGCAAGGAAACGATGCCTGTATATGCTTTTAGGATGGCTTCCTGGATGGCATCCGCACATGCGTCATCTGCTTTTACGATGGAACGGGCAATGCGGTAAAGCGAGACCTCGTTCTGTTTAATTAGACGACTGAAAGCCTCTTTGTCTCCTTTTTGCGCCCGCATCACCTCTTGCTTCTCATGCAATCTGCTCTCCTCCTCTGTATGCTCTATTTATTAGACAGCCGGGAGGTCGTTTCGGTTCAGTAGATAATAAAAAAGCTTCTTTGCCTTTTTGGGCAGAAAAGCTTTTTGCGTGTTTTGGGAGGTAGAGGCTATAATGAAAGGAGTGCCTGCTTTCTTCTTAATTCCGTATTTTCTGTTTCATCGATAAAGCAAAGGCCGGGGGAGTGAAATGGAAAGTTTGATAGCGATTCTTTTACTTGCACCGCTGTTGTTTGTGCCGCTGCTGCCGATGTTTTTACGGTATGTGCAGGGAACACATGCAGGAGATGAGGCATGGAAACTCGCTTTATTTTTGTTCTTGGGGAGCGCCTTTTTCTTTATCATGATTGATTTATTTACCGTACCTCTCCATGTTACTTCCGGAAACGGAAACCTGGCGCTGCTTGTCATGGCTCCTGCGGTAGTAGGCATCGTTCTCTTTGCAACGATGGTGGGGATTTTTGTGTCCAGGCTGCTCCGAAGACAGGGGAAAGCGCTAATTCGTGGCTTTCTGCTTGGTGACGTCCTCCTGCTGGGCTTGATGATTATAGGCGAAGTGTGGTTTGTAAGAGATTCACTTGCACAATTTGATGGGGAAGCGGGCATTCTTGCTGCCCATTTATTCCGCTTCGGAATGCTGAACCAGTACACCAATACGTTATATTTTAATATGTTTACATTTTTGATTCCCATCCTAATCGCCGCACTGATAGGCGGAGTAAGTGCGATGGAAGAAGCTAGAGATACGAAGAGGGTGGAGAAAATGCTATAAATTGTTCCGCGAAACGCACCCATGAGAATAGAAAAGGAGAAGATAGAATGATCTCATTTGATTTTACGGACAAAATTGTTGTCGTAACCGGAGCAGGGCAGGGAATCGGTGAAGGAGTCGCCCGCGCATACGCGGACCACGGCGCCAAAGTTGTACTGGCCGATCGGAACGAGAATGAAGGCAGGCGGGTGGAAGCGTCGATTCACGAAGCGGGAGGCGAGGCGCGGTTCGTGTTGACCGACGTAAGTCAGCCGGAACAGATTGAAGCGCTGATAAAACAGGTTGAGGCCTGGTATGGCCGATTGGATATTATGATTAATAACGCGGGGGTTTCGCGCTTTATGTCCCCATATGAGATAACGGTTGAAGAATGGGACGAAATCATTAACATTAATTTGCGCGGCGTATTTTTAGGGGCACGCGAAGCCGCGAAAGTCATGCGCAAGAACGGCGGAGGATCTATCGTCAACATCGCATCAACGCGCGCATTCATGTCCGAGCCGGATTCGGAAGCGTATGCGGCATCCAAGGGAGGCATCTTTGCATTAACGCATGCGCTGGCGCTTTCATTTGCCGAGGACCATATTCAGGTGAATGCCATCAGTCCGGGCTGGATTGAGGCGCATGATTACGAAGGGCTGCGTGATATCGATCATAAGCAGCATCCATCCAAGCGGGTCGGCAAGCCGGAAGACATTGCACGTGCCTGCTTGTATTTAACGAGTGTGGATAACGAATTCATTAACGGCGAGAACCTTATCATCGATGGCGGTATGACCCGGAAAATGATGTATGAAAGCTAGAAAGAGATACTTTTGTTCGGTTGAATAAAACAGAAATTTCAGATAACATAAGAATGGAAATGACTATGCGCAAAGGATGGTGCTGTGAGTTGATAACGGAAATGGTATCGCAGCGTCAGTGGGAAAGGTTTGTGCAGGAAGGTGTGCTGGACGAATCACGCCTGCACGCCCGTATTTCGGAGTCATGGGCACTGTGTCAGCGGGCCGGCGTAAATCCATATCTGGAGAAAGCGCCGCACGTGCTCGAACCGGATGAGTTAACGGAACGCAGACGGGACAATCTTAATCTGCTGGATATTGCCTTGCCTTACGTGAAGAAATTATATGCATCCATCCGCGGCTCGGGTTCATTGGTGCTGCTCGTCGACCCCGACGGATATGTATTGGCGCTATACGGGGACGGGGACATTCGGCAGTTTGCGCAAACCATCAACTTTGTCGAAGGTGTAAAATGGACGGAAGAAGAAGTAGGGACCAATGCGATCGGTACCGCCCTCCGTACCGGGGAAGCCATCGCGCTTACGGGAGCCGAGCATTTTTCAATTGTATCACACAGCTGGACATGCTCGGCAGCTCCGATCCGTGGCGAGCAGGGTAAAATACTCGGCGTACTTGATATTTCCGGACCTGCACAGACGGCTCATCCTCATACGCTCGGTGCCGTCGTTTCCTGCGCCTATGTAATTGAACAGGAATGGAAAATGCAAGCACAGCAGGATCGGCTGGAGCTTTTACAGTTGGCCTGCGGCTCGCTTTCTTCTCCCGCTCCGCTATTGATTTGCGACCGGAACGACCGTGTCATTGCGGCAAGCGCGGCCGTCCGAGAGCGGGATGTTTTCTGTACGGGAAAAAGTGCCGCCGCCGTATTGAATGAGAACGGATACAACGAGCGCGCGCGCACGCCGCTTTATTCCGCATCTGGTAACCGTTTGCTTGGCAGTTGCCTGGTGCTAGCGGAGCAGACGGCTTCTTCCGCCGTTTCATTTGCATCTTCGTCGGCATTTTGTTTTAACGGGGTTACCGGAAAAAGTAAGCGTTTTCAAAAACTGCTGACAGAAACGAGACGGGCGGCGGAAACGGATGCTACGGTACACATCCAGGGGGAAAGCGGGACAGGAAAGGAATTGATTGCTCGTGCGCTTCATGAAAACAGTTCGCGGCGGGACGGACCGTTTATAGCGGTGAACTGTGGCGCTATTGCACCTGATCTGCTCGAAAGCGAACTGTTCGGGTATGCGGACGGGGCTTTTACCGGCGCGCGGCGGAATGGCCGCAAAGGCAGGCTGGAGCAGGCCAACGGCGGGACGCTTTTTCTGGACGAAATCGGAGAAATTCCTCCGGCCATGCAGGTGGCGCTTCTGCGTGCGCTGCAGGAGAGGGAAATTACACCGGTTGGCGCGGACAGATCGGTGCCGCTCGATATTCGGATTGTGACGGCCACGCACCGCAATTTGCAGCAAATGGTCCGGGACGGGAAATTTCGTGAAGATTTGTTTTATCGGTTGTATGTCGTTCCGCTACACGTACCGCCGCTTAGGGAACGCCGCGAAGACATTCCCGATCTTATCCGCCATTTCTGCCGTGAATCCGGTTGGTGTGCTGTATTTCCGAAGGACATTATGGAACGGCTTACGATGTATCGGTGGCCCGGAAATATTCGGGAGCTATTCAATGTGCTGGAGCGGATGCGAATTGCGGCAGGAGGAGGAGTTCCGAGCATGGAGGATTTTATGCTTCCGGAAGAGACGGAAATCGATGTTCCACAGGATTCAGCAACAGAATCAGCAGGAGTGAAAATACCGACCGGTCTAACTTATCGGGAAGAGCTTGAGCGTCGGGAGATTATGCAGGCGCTGCGCAAGACAGGAGGGAACGTACGGCTGGCGGCACGGCTGATGGGTATTCCCCGCAGCACTTTATACCGAAAAGTGAAAAAATTCAATTTGTAAATGGGAGCGGGAGACCGTTCCCTTTTTGTTTCATGAATGCTTGAGACGGCTGTAATTCCCCTGTGGACAAATTGAGACAAAATGAGACAATCTAAGACCGTTTCTCATTTTATCCCGGTTTGTACTTGTAAAGAAACACAAAAGCTTTGATTTGTAAGCGTTATCAAGTTGGCATGCTATTTGCACATAAATAAGGCAAACAGATTGTTCATCTGCTTTAGGTGTGGCTTCTTTGTTTCTTATCCATTTTGATAGAAGGAGGCGCTTTGTATGAGTATGGCACAGACACAAAACCAGGAACTGTCGAAAGAGCAGGCGCAGTGGATGTATCAAAAAGTGATGGAAATTCGCAAGTTTGAAGATCGGGTGCATGGTTTGTTCGGAGAAGGGAAGCTTCCCGGGTTTGTTCACCTGTACGCCGGGGAGGAAGCGGTAGCGGTCGGCGTATGCGCACACCTCGACGACAATGACAGCATCACCAGCACGCACCGCGGTCACGGGCATTGCATTGCCAAAGGCTGTGACCTGAACGGCATGATGGCCGAATTGTACGGCAAAGCGACAGGCCTTTGCAAAGGCAAGGGCGGCTCTATGCACATTGCCGATGTCAGCAAAGGCATGCTTGGCGCCAACGGCATTGTCGGCGGCGGCTTCCCGCTGGCCTGCGGCTCGGCCCTGACGGCGAAAATTAAGCAAACCGGCGCGGTGACCGTCTGCTTTTTCGGTGACGGGGCTAACAATGAAGGCACATTCCATGAAGGCATCAATCTTGCTTCTATTTGGAAGCTGCCGATTGTATTCGTCGCCGAGAACAACGGCTATGCCGAAGCGACGCCGTTTCACTATGCGTCCAGCTGCACCAATATTGCCGATCGGGCGGCGGCATATAATATTCCAAGCGTCGTTGTTGATGGCAAAGATACGATGGCGGTGTACCGTGCCGCCAAAGAAGCGGTGGAACGGGCGCGCCGCGGAGAAGGCCCTACACTTATCGAATGCAAAACCTACCGTAATTACGGTCACTTCGAAGGAGACGCGCAAACATACAAAGTTGAAGAAGAGCGGCGCGGGCACTTGAACGAGCAGGATGCGATCGGACTGTTCAGAAATTACCTTCTCAAGCAAAATCTCATGTCTGAAGCGGAGATGGATGAGATTGATACGCAGGTAGACGAAGCGGTGGAACGGGCGGTCGCCTTCGCCGAGCAGAGTCCGTATCCTGGCGAAGACGATTTGTATACCGATGTGTACGTATCCTACTAATCTACCAAATCGAAAACGGAGGTGCTCGTGATGGCAAGAGAAATTACTTTTGCGGAAGCGGTACGGGAAGCGATGCAGACAGCGATGCGGGAAAATCCTGACGTGATCTTAATGGGAGAAGACGTGGCCGGCGGTGCGGATGTGGAACACTTGCTGGAGGACGAAGCCTGGGGGGGCGTGATGGGTGTCACGAAAGGTCTGGTTCAAGAGTTTGGCCGCATGCGGGTACTAGATACGCCGATTAGCGAAGCAGCATACATCGGAGCTGCAGTGACGGCTGCGGCGACGGGACTACGTCCGATTGCAGAGCTAATGTTCAATGATTTTATTGGCTGCTGCCTCGACCAGGTAATGAATCAGGGCGCCAAGCTGCGCTATATGTTTGGAGGGAAAGCGCAGGTTCCGGTGACGATTCGCACGATGCACGGGGCTGGATATCGGGCGGCGGCACAGCATTCGCAGAGTCTGTATGGAATGTTTACTCATATTCCGGGCATTAAGGTTGTTGTGCCATCCACGCCGTATGATGCAAAAGGGCTGCTGCTAGCGTCAATCGAAGACAACGACCCGGTTATTTTTTTCGAAGATAAAACGCTCTATAACATGAAAGGCGAAGTGCCGGATGCAAAATACATCGTCCCGCTTGGCAAGGCCGACATCAAACGGAAAGGAGCGGACATTACGATCGTAGCCATCGGTAAGCAGGTACACACCGCACTGGAGGCGGCAGAGCAGCTGGCCGTGCGAGGAATCGAAGCCGAGGTTGTCGACCCGCGCAGCCTTTCACCGCTGGATGAAGATACGATTCTCGGTTCGGTAGCAAAGACCAACCGCCTTATCATCATCGATGAAGCGAATCCGCGCTGCAGTGCCGCTACAGACATCTCGGCGCTTGTAGCGGATAAAGGATTCGACTCGCTGGATGCGCCGATTAAGCTGATTACCGGACCGCATACGCCGGTGCCGTTCTCACCGGTGCTTGAAGATATTTATCTGCCAAACGCGCAGAAGGTTATCAAGGCAGTCTCCGAGTTGATTGGCGACGAATCGATTCTGGCTGTATAAGCAAATAAGGACGGATAACAGGAAGGCGGGATGCCCTGCCTTCCGATCTCAAGGGAGGGTGAGACATTGGCGGTAAATGTAATCATGCCGAAGCTGGGCATGGGAATGAAAGAAGGTACGGTCGTTGAATGGAAAAAGGCAGAGGGCGATGAGGTAGCTAAGGGAGATGTCGTTGTCGTTATCAGTTCGGAAAAGATTGAGATGGAAGTAGAAGCATCCGGGGACGGGGTACTGCTTGATATTGTCGTCGAAGCCGGAGAAGTGGTACCGATTGGCACTGTACTTGGCCATATCGGCCAACCTGGAGAGAAGATTGAGAGAAGGGAAGCGGTAAAGTCCTTCACTACCGAAGTAAGTCAGCCTAAATCGAAACCGGATAGTGGCCAAATCAGCGCTTTCGCATCCAGAAAAAGCGGCGTGAAAATTTCGCCCGTTGCGCGCAAAATGGCGGAAGCCGCCGGATTGAATATCGAGAATCTTAACGGAACGGGGCCAGGCGGTCGTATTACAAAAGAAGATGTAGAGCAGGCAATCGAACAGCAAAAAAAAGCCGAAGCGGCAGCCGCACGGCAGGTCGTCTTGCTGGATGCGCGTCGTGAGAACACATCTCCTAAAGAAGAGACGAAAACAGCACCTGTGATCGGTATGCGCAAAGTCATCGCGCAGCGTATGCATGAAAGCTTGCGGGACAGCGCGCAGTTGACAATGACGACACGGGCGGATGTCACGGATTTATTGACGCTCAAAAAGCAGGCCGCTCTTGAGGTGGAGAGTCGGCCGAAAGTGGAAGATAAGTTGACGGTGACCGATTTTATTGCCCGGGCAGTAGTGCTCGCGCTTGTGAAACATCCTCGTATGAACAGTGCGTACACAGAAAGCGGAATTGAGACATACGCTCATGTCCATCTTGGCATTGCGGTTGCACTGGAAAACGGGCTGGTCGTTCCGGTGATTCGCTATGCAGAACAGATGTCGGTGCTGGAGTTGTCCCGTGCAATTCGCACATTGAGCCGGCGGGCCAGAGAGAATCAGCTTAGTTCGGAAGAGATGGCAGGATCAACCTTTACGCTTACCAATCTTGGCTCTTACAGCATCGAGACGTTTACCCCTATCTTGAATCCGCCGGAAGCAGGGATTCTCGGTATTGGTGCGGCCCATGATATGCCCGTATACATCGATGATCTGTTGCATCGGCGCAGTCTGCTCCCGCTTAGCCTGACGTTTGATCATCGTGTCTTGGACGGAGCACCCGCAGCTGCATTTCTTGAAACGGTTAAAGATTATCTTGAACATCCGTACAGGATGCTATTGTAAGGGGGAGACAAGTGGATACGATTGCGATTATCGGCGGCGGTCCGGCGGGGTATGTCGCAGCCA
>NZ_DFMZ01000019.1:0-10190 GCF_002375825.1 Aneurinibacillus sp. UBA3580 | reverse complement strand
CAGCCATAACGGCGGCCCGTCAGGACAGACACGTCGTGCTTATCGAAGAAGCGGAACTTGGCGGCACGTGCTTAAACGAAGGCTGTATGCCAACCAAGTCGCTGCTTGAGAGCGCCGAGATATATGGAAATGTAAAGCGTGCGAAACGCTTCGGCATCTCCTTGCCGGAAGAGGAAGTGCGGATCGACTGGAGGCGCGTACAGCAGTACAAAGACAACACGGTCAAAAAACTTGTCCTCGGCGTACGGCATTTAATGAAAAAGAATAGAATTGAGGTCATCCGGGGAACGGCGTCGTTCGTAAACGATCATTTGCTTCAAGTCGAAACGAAGGAAGGCACACAAGAGGTTGCGGCAAATCGCTATATTATTGCTGCAGGCTCGGAGCCGATTGCGCTGCCGTTCGCTCCGTTTGACGGGGAATGGATTCTGCACAGCAAGCATGCCATCGCTCTGTCTAAGCTACCGGAATCGCTCGTCATTGTTGGCGGAGGTGTCATCGGCTGCGAGTTTGCCAGCATTTATAGTCGAATGGGCTGCGAGGTCACGGTGATAGAGATGGGAGATCACATTCTACCGGAGGAAGACGCCGATATCGCTGAAACGCTTCAGGCACAGTTGAAAAAAGACGGAGTAACCGTCTATGCGTCCGCACGGCTGGAAGAGTTGGATAAAGCGAACCGATTGGCTGTAATCCGGCAGGGAGAGGTGAGGATCGAGAAGCAGGCTGACTGCGTACTGGTGGCTATTGGTCGCAAGCCCCGTACGGAACAGCTTGGACTTGATCGCGCCGGTATCATGTATACGGAACACGGCATTGAAGTAGATGAAGAGATGCGGACGAACATACCTCATATTTACGCATGTGGCGATATCGTAGGAGGTGTTCAACTGGCCCATCTTGCCTTTCATGAAGGGGAGATCGCCGCACTGAACGCCTGTGGAATGTCGCGTCAGGTCAACCACCGAACCATTCCGCGCTGCATCTATACATGGCCGGAAGTTGCCGGTGTCGGATTGACCGAACGGCAAGCGCGGGCCAAGTACGGCGATGTTCGTATTGGCGAGTTTTCCTTCCATGCCAATGGTAAAGCGCTCATTCTTCAAGAACAAACCGGAAAAGTGAAAGTCATTACGGAGCCGTCATTCCAGGAGATTCTCGGTATCTCGATCGTAGGACCGCGCGCAACGGAGCTGATTGGCCAGGGAACGCTTATCATGTATACGGAAATGACGGTGGATACGATGGGAGACTTCCTGGCCGCGCACCCGACGCTTGCGGAAGCCATTCAGGAAGCGGTGCGTGCCGCCACAGGGGCGGCCGTACATATCTAAAATGAAAGAGCCGGAAGGGCATGTTTCCTTCCGGCTCTTTTTGGGTATTTTCTTCGGTTTTATTGGTAATCCGGCATGAGGTTGCGGACCAGATAAGGCTCAATCGTCTCGGAGACGGTAAACACTGTATGCGCCAAATCATTTCAAAAACCGCTTTACATGTCTTGAGATAATAGGATTATTTTGTCTAAATATATAGAATATTTGATGAAATTAAGGGGATATGTCGATAGGAAAAAGTTGAGAATGAGTAAAACTTCAAGTAAAATAAAGGTATTAAAATACTACGTATAAAAAACGGAGGAACCAATGATTTTCCGTTTCGGATACCATAATGAATACGAAAAATATTTAATGGAACAAATGCGGGCCGACCTCACTATTCATTCTTATATGATGGAGATGACTATTTTTTTTGCCTGGCTCGGGCGGGTACATCCGCATATGGAGCTGCATGATATCGGCTACTCCACCGTGACCCAGTTTATCGAGGAAGAGCTGAAGGCGGGGCGGCAGGTATCAACGGTCAACAAGAAAATCTCCGCGCTCAAGTCCTATTTTCACTTTCTGTGGTTGAAGGGCGTCATCGGCCTTGACCCGTGCGCCAAATTGAAGCGACGTCCGGATGTGAAGGAGGAGCAGGCATTTTCTTTATCAGATGATGAAATAGACTTCTTGTTTCACACAATTGGACAGGATGCAGCCGCAAAAAATAACGAAAAAGTATATGCGCGCAATATGGCGCTTGTCACCCTGTTTCTCTGGGGAGGACTGCGCATTCAAGAGGCTTCCAACTTATTATGGAGCGAAATCGTCTGGCAGGGGGACTCTGCCATTGTTGGCATCTCGCTCGGCAATATACGGCGGATCGTGCTCAACGAGCGCGAAGCGCGCTATTTACGCACACATAAAGGGCTTTCGGAGGATGCAACGTTCGTATTTACGTCGCGGCAGGGTGAGCGGATGAGCCCGAGGAGCATGCAGTTTATTTTAAATACATTGGGCAAGAAAGCAGGTTTGCACATTCATGCACAGAAGCTGCGTAATACGTTCGTGGTCCATAAGCTGATTCAGGGATACAGCCGGGATGAAGTGGCGGACATGCTGGGGATCGACCAGCTGATTCTGCCGGAGCATGTCATGGAAGAGATAGCGGCACAGCGATAATATGGAGAATGTACACATAAAAAAGGCGCTTATCCAAGCGCCTTTTTTGGTGCGGATTGCAGAATCGTTTCTCATTTTCCTTCCGTTTTTCTTTAAAGTGTTATGGGTATAAATAAGAAATGTATGATCTTTTTCTATTTTGTTCCAAATTACATGCTGTATAAAGGAGCGATGCGATTTGCCCCATATCACTGCAGTAGGAACCGCCGTACCTCCTTACATTTTGCGGCAGGATGAGATTCGCGACTTTGTGCGCCGCCTGTTCGCCGATTCGTTCCGCGATATCGACCGCCTCCTCCCCATTTTTCATAACGGTCAGGTTAAAACCCGTCATTTCTGCGTACCGTTGGAATGGTTCGGTCAATCACATACATTCGCCGAGAAGAATGCGTTGTTTCAGGAATGGGCGGTCCGGCTTGGCGTAGAAGCCGCAAAAGATTGCCTTAATCGCGCCGGCAAAAGCGTGAGCGATATTGACCACCTCTTTTTTGTTTCGACTACAGGAATTGCCACGCCAAGCATTGATTCCCGCATCATTAATGAATTGAAGATGGGGGTGTACACAAAGCGAACGCCGATTTGGGGGTTAGGGTGCGCGGGTGGAGCGGCCGGGCTTTCCCGTGCCATAGATTACGTAACCGCATATCCGGATGAATGTGTGCTTTTGATTGCGGTGGAATGCTGTGGACTGACGTTTCAGCGTGAAGATAAGTCCAAGAGCAATCTGGTTGCGACTTCCCTGTTCGCCGACGGTGCGGCAGCGGTGCTGGTGGAAGGGGAGGCCTGTGTCAGGGCTTCAGAGAAGAAAATCCAGGTCGTTGACACGATGAGTACACTCTGGCCGGACACCCGGGACGTAATGGGCTGGGACATCAACGAGCACGGTCTTAAAGTTATTTTCTCGCGCGACATTCCTGCGATTGTATGCCAGCTTCTCAAGCCCGGCTTAATGGAATTTCTGGAGCGGCACGGTCTGACCGGACGTGATATCCGGCATTTTATCGCGCATCCGGGCGGCAGGAAAGTCATTGAGGCTTACGCCGAAGTGGTAGGGGTCGAGCTCGCTTATTTTTTCCATGCGCTGGATGTTTTACATCGGTTTGGTAATATGTCGTCGGTTACTGTGCTGTTCGTGCTTCAAGCGTTCCTTGAGCAAGGAATCGCGCCGGGGGAGTATGGCATTGTAACCGCACTGGGGCCGGGCTTTAGCTCTGAGATGCTATTGGTGAAAGGATGAGGGATGAATGCCTGTATTTTATCTCGTTTTTCTGTTGATTATCTCCCAGCGTTTGCTGGAGTTGAGAGTCGCCAAGCGAAACCGGGAGTGGATGGAGAGCCGGGGTGGCGTGGAGATCGGAGCCGATCATTATCCGTTGATGGTTCTTCTCCATACCGTTTTTTTCGTAAGCTTATGGGCGGAAGCCGCACTGCGCGACTATCCGCTGTCGAATCGGTGGCCGCTCATTGTTTTTGTCCTTATCACCGTACAGATCATCCGTTATTGGGCCATTATCTCGCTCGGCCCTTACTGGAATACCCGCATTATATTCGTGCCGGGGGGAGAGGTGGTCAAGCAGGGACCATACCGTTTCCTGCGGCATCCGAATTACACGGTCGTCATTTTAGAAATCGCTTTGATTCCGCTTTTGTTTCAAGCGTATGTAACGTGCATTTTATTTAGCCTATTGAACGCACTGATGCTGCGCCACCGCATTCGCATCGAAGAAACGGGACTTGCACAACACACGGATTATACCGACACGATGGGCAGCCGCTTCCGGTTTATTCCGAAATCTCCTGAAAAATAAGCAAAAGTCTTGCCAATCTCGCATAAAAGGTTTAATGTATTTTTAATATTTAAAAAAGCAAATTAATCGAGGTGGCTGGACAATGAAGTACGCTTTTGCACAAAGAACCCGGAATTTTGAATCTTCAGCGGTGCGAGACATTCTCAAAGTGATTAGCCAGGGGAATATTATCTCGTTCGCCGGCGGACTTCCTGACGACGACTTGTTTCCTCTCGCCGCGGTAGAGGAAGCGTACAAGCGGGTATTCGAAGGCGGGAAACATACGATGCAGTATGGCTTAACGGAAGGATTCACTCCGCTGCGTGAAGCGATTGCAGACCGGATGGCCGTGCGCAAGCAGATCCGCATGGATGCGCAGAATATTTTGCTGACGACCGGTTCTCAGCAGGCGATCGACCTGTTTGCCCGCGTTATGCTAAATCCGGGCGATATTGTTCTTACAGAGAATCCTACATACCTGGCGGCACTGCAGGTATTCCAATCATACGAAGCGAAGGTAGTTGCAGTCGATTCCGATGCATCGGGTATGCTGCCGGAAGATCTGGAAGAAAAGATGAAGACCTACGCACCGAAATTTGTCTACGTCGTGCCGACGTTCTCAAATCCGCGCGGCAATGTATGGTCGCTCGAGCGGCGGGAGCACTTGCTGCGGCTTGCGAAGAAATATAATGTCATCATTTTTGAAGATGATCCGTACGGTGAAATCCTGTTCGATGAGGCATCCGGCTATACGCCGATCGCAGCGCTTGATAATGGGGAAACCGTGCTGTACACCAGTACGTTCTCAAAGACGGTGGTACCTGCGCTTCGCACCGGCTGGGTTATGGGACCGTATCAAATTATCCGTATGATGGCACAGGCCAAGCAGGCCGCTGACCTTCACTCCAGCTCTATTGACCAGCAGGCGCTGTACTGTTTGCTGCGCGATTTTGACCTGGATGCGCACATTGCCGGCCTGCGCAGTGTATATAAAGAGAGAATGCATGTTATGCTCGGTCAATTGCAGCGTCTCAACCTGCCAGGCCTTAGCTACGTGATTCCGCAGGGCGGCATGTTCTTCTGGTTGGAACTGCATGAGAGCATCAACACGAAAGATTTGCTTCCGAAGGCGATTGAGAAAGGCGTAGCCTATGTGCCGGGGGCTCCATTCTACGTATCGAATCCAAAGCACAATACATTCCGCCTGAACTACACGCACTCTGTACCGGAGAAAATCGAGTATGGCATGAGCCAACTGGTAAGTGTACTGGAAGAAGCGTACACGACGATTTCAATAGACAAAGCAATGGTATAGCCTGGGTGGAAGTGAGAAAAAGTATACGGATGACAAAGAAGAAGAGAATGGGGAAAAAGGCGAACGCCTTTTTCTTCCCTGGCTCTTTTTTCTCTCTTCCCTTCTTCCGTTCAAACAATTTTTATGTATGAAGCAGTCAGCCATAGAGTTTGATGTGGAACCTCTTTTTTGTATACATTCATATACGATGTAAAATGGCTCAGCCGACTCTTTCGTTTGAAGAAGGGGTCGGTTTTTTCATGGGCTTCAAAAATTCGCCCGGGTATTCTGGTTTCGTTGCTTTTTATCCAGAATTACGCTATACTTCCCCTAACTAACGATAGGTAGGGAGGAAGTCCATTATGACGGCGGACAAAATCAAAGCGGCGGCGCTGCCTTTGTTTGCACGAGGCGGGTACGAAGGCACGTCACTCTCTGATATCGCACGGGAAGTCGGGATTAAGAAACCGTCGATTTATGCGCATTTCAAGAGCAAGGAAGACCTTTTTCTTGCTGTATTTGCAGACGTGATGTGGGATCAAATCCGGCACAGCGAACGGCTGGCCCGGGAAATCAAAGACTATCCAGTCGAGAAGAAGCTGTTTGCCATCCTGAAAGACAGCTGTGCATACTACCTGCAGGATGAAGAGAGAACGGCATTCTTCAAGCGAACGATGCTGTTTCCGCCCGATTTTCTGGAGGAGAAGCTGCGGGAGAAGTTTCTCGCTTCCGAGGAAGCGCAATCCGCGATTCTGCGTGAGATTTTTGCTGAAGGAATGAAGCAGGGCATCATCCGGCAGGAAGAGATGGATCATCTGCTTGCCTCGTATTATTGCTTGATGGACGGCCTGTTTGTCCAGGCATTTTATTACGGGCGGAAGAACTTCGCTGCAAGGCTTGAAAGCGTATGGAAGACATTCTGGCTGGGCGTTACGGTCCAGTCGAAAGATAAAAAGTAAAGGGGAGGCAACAAGAACGACATGGCTTGGGTATTTTTATTTCTTGCCGGTTTATTTGAAGTGGTGTGGGCGATTTCATTGAAATATACACAGGGGTTTACCCGGTTGTATCCGACGATCATTACCGTGGCCGGAATGGCGATTAGCTTTTATCTCCTGTCCGTGGCACTGCGCACGCTGCCGATCGGCACGGCATACGCAGTCTGGACGGGAATTGGCGCGCTGGGTACGGTGATTGTGGGCATGCTGTTTCTAGGAGAGTCACGCGACGTGATGCGCATCGTTTTTTTATTGTTGCTCGTAACAGGCATTGTCGGTCTAAAAGTAACGGCGAGCCACTGAACAAGCTGTTTCTTATGTGCGGCTGCGGTAGGTTTGTTGGCGGAAATACGGTACAATAAAGGATGAAACCATTGGTAGAAAAGGAGCGCGTTGGATGGAAGGGGTTATTCTTGCCGGCGGGCAAAGCTCGCGGATGGGCACGCCGAAAGAGCTGCTCACGATTGAAGGAAGGCCGCTCATTGAACGGACATGGCGCCTGCTTGACCGGGTAACGGAGCGCTGCATCATCTTGTCCAACCATCCGGAGCGGCTCGATATGATACCGGATAAGGTACCCATCTATCCTGATGACATCCCGGGACAGGGACCACTTGGCGGCATCGCCACCGCCATGCGCGTCGCAGGGGCGGATGTGCTGATAGTAGTAGCATGCGATATGCCCGCGCTGACGGAAGAGGTTCTTATCCGGCTGTGTAGCCACGCTCCCATGCTTGAGACAGAGTACGATATTATTTATCCGGTGTGGAGAGGACGAGCGCATCCGCTATGTGCTTTGTACCACCGCCGCCTATCCCGGATGGCCGCGGCGCTGCTTTCGGACGGCCGCAGGCGAATGTTCGATTTAATCGACGGTGCACGGGCGAAGGCATGGGATGCGACACCATACTTTGCACCGGATCCTTTTTGCAATATGAACACGATACAAGAATATGAACGATTTCAAAAAGGAGAGAGACTATGAGATTTCATCGCGATCCGATTTCCGTGGCGGAAGCCCAGCGGCGTATTCTTGCGTTCGCCGGAAAAAATAAAGTTGAACATGTACCGTTGACCGAGAGTGAGGGACGTAGGCTGGCCGAGCCGATTCGTGCCACGAATGACGTGCCTCATTTTCCGAAGTCGCCGTATGACGGTTTTGCAGTGCGTGCGGAAGATACGGCCGGTGCATCGCTTGAGAAACCGGTAGAGTTAGAAGTTGTCGGTGCGATTGCCTGCGGTGATGCACCGGATTTTACAGTCGGCAAAGGACAGGCGGCCCGCATTATGACCGGGGCCGCCATTCCCGAAGGTGCGGACTGTGTCATCATGTTCGAGATGACGACAGAGAATGAAGCGCGGGTTGAGAAAGTGGTTGGCGTGAAAAAAGAGATGAAGGCAGGAGAAAATGTCATTCAGGTGGGAGAAGAAAAGAAATCAGGCGACCTGCTGGTGGAAGCAGGCAAGCGGATTGGTCCCGGTGAGATGGCTATTCTCGCTACATTCGGCTATGCGGAGGTACCGGTATACCAGTTGCCGAGAATCGGAATTTTGGCGACCGGATCGGAATTGCTCATGCCGGAAGAGCCGCTGCGCTACGGCAAAATCCGCAACAGCAACAGCTATATGACCGCAAGCCAGGTGCGCCAGGCGGGTGGCATCCCCGTACTATACGGCAACCTGCAGGATGACCCGGACGAAGCAGTGGAGCGGGTGCTTACCATTCTTGAGGAAACGGATATGCTGATTACCTCGGGCGGCGTATCGGTAGGCGATTTCGACATTATGGTCGAAGTGTTCAAGCGGCTTGATGTAGATTTGCTGTTCAATAAAATCGCGATGCGGCCCGGCAGTGTTACTTCGGCCGCCCGCTACAACGATGCCTTTATTTTCGGCCTTTCCGGCAACCCGGGCGCCTGCTTTGTCGGTTTTGAACTGTTCGTCCGTCCGCTGCTGCAGGCGATGCAGGGAAAACCGGAAACGGGGCTCAAAGAGATGGAAGCAGTGCTTGGCGTCGATATGAAAAAGCCGTCTTCGTTCCCCCGCTACGTGCGCAGCTCCTGGAAGATCGAAGACGGAAAAGCAGTCGTTTATCCGGTGGGACAGGACAAATCGGGGGTCGTTACCAACATTACGGACGCTAACTGCCTGATGTGCATTCCGCCGGGCGGAAGCGGTGTTGCCAAGGGCGACACGGTGACCGTTCTTATGCTTCCTTACAATGTCGGAGAATAGAAGGGGACACTATGGCACTGGAAAAACACTCCCCGCCCGTGCTGCAGGTTGTCGGCTATTCCAACAGTGGAAAGACTACGCTGGTGACCAAACTGCTCGCCTATTTGACGGCACAGGGCTTGCGAATCGGAACCATTAAACACGATGCGCACGATTTTGATATCGATAAGCCGGGGAAGGACACATGGAAGCACCGCGAAGCGGGTGCTTCCATCGTCTCGATTACGTCGGCACAGAAAACGGCCGTGATTATTCAGGAGCACCGTTCGATTGAAGAACTGCTCCCTTTGTACCGGGAGATGGACATGGTGCTGATCGAAGGATACAAATTCGCAGACTATCCAAAAGTGGTTGTTTTGCGTCATCCTGAGCACCTGGAATTGCTGACAGACGTAACGTCGGTACTGGCGGTTGCAAGCTGGGAGAGGTTTGCGGATATAGTATACCCGCAATATGACGTGAACGATATCGAAAGCATTGCCGGCGTGATGCTGGCGTATGTTAAAGGAGAGACACGATGAAACTGTTTGAAATTGTCGAACAAGCCATATCTGTCGAACAGGTTATGAACAAGATCATCCATCCGAACTGCGGCGCAGTGAATCTGTTCGTCGGAACCGTGCGGGAGTTAACAAAAGGCAAGCGGACCATGTATCTGGAATATGCCGCTTATAAAGAAATGGCGGAAGGCCAACTGGCGCGCATCGGCCAAGAGATTCAGGAGAAGTGTCCGGATGCGCGCGTTGCCATTACACACCGCATCGGCCGGCTCGATATCAGCGACATTGCGGTCGTCATTGCGGTAGCCACGCCGCACCGTGCCGATTCATATGAGTATTCGCGCTATGCGATTGAGCGGATTAAAGAGATTGTGCCAATCTGGAAGAAAGAGCACTGGGAAGACGGCGAAGCGTGGATTGGCGATCAGAAGGAAACGGCAGCCTATCCGACCGGAAAGCCGGAGTTTGGAGGGGATGAGACATGATTACAGTGAAGTTGTTTGCGGCAATGGCGGAAGAAGCAGGCGAAGATACCCTGACATTATCGTGGAACGAAGGAATGTCGACAGAAGATGTGAAGCGATGGCTTGGCGAGCGGTATCCGGCGCTTGTGCCGCGTATACCGGCGGCCATGGTTGCTGTTAATCAGGAGTTCGCGGCTGGATCGGCAGCATTAAAAGATGGAGACGAAGTAGCGTTTATTCCTCCGGTTAGTGGAGGTTGAGTAAAGTACACAATGTGGAAGCCCGGATTCGTATCATGCGAATCCCGGGCTTTCTGTATAGCATACAGAGATATACGAAGAAAACCACCATGGTGTCTCCGCCGCAGCCCCGATATGAAAATCGTGGGAAGAGCGGCTGGCTTTTGTGGTA
>NZ_DFMZ01000020.1:3032-23955 GCF_002375825.1 Aneurinibacillus sp. UBA3580 | reverse complement strand
GTCACGAGTGTTCTCGGCTAATTTATAAAAGAATGCAGCCGGGCTCCTGGGCTCCTGCCCATGTGTGCTACGGAGCGGGCAATCGTTCTGTACTCGTTCGCATTCCGGAAAAGCGAAGAACCCGACGTTTCGAATATCGCGGTGCAGATGGAACCTGCAATCCGTATCTTCTCGCTGCTTGCTTGGTCGCCGCCGGTCTTCACGGCATTCAAAATCAGATGGACCCGGGTGAGCCGGCAGATATTGATGTCAGCAGGCTCAGTGACATGCAATTGAAGGAAAAAGGCATTACCTGGACCCCACGGAGCCTAAAGCAAGCGCTCGATTATCTAGCGGAGGATACCATTTTAGCGGAGACGATTGGCCGTTCAATCTGGGAGGAGTTCATTAAAATTAAAAGAACGGAGTGGGACAAATATTCTCGATATGTGAGCGAATGGGAACGAAGCATATTCAGTTCGAGATTTTAAGCTAGAGGACGGGTTTCCGTCCTTCTTTCATGAAAGGAGAGAAGCGAATGAGAATCCATTATATTAAATAAGTCACCCTGAATCTAAGTACATTCCCTAAATATAGTACATAGGATAATTTTATAAATCTGTGAAGGGAATGAGAAAAATGTACAATGTTCCTTATATGTATCCATATCCTTATTACGTTAACGTATCAATGTATAACTATGGAAGACCTGTTTACTGGACCACTCTTAATGAGATAGGGCATGCTAAACGATTGGGTTTTGTACAATCGTCAAAGGCAATAGATAAAACGAAATTAAAAGATTATGGACCAGAACCGTTTGTAGTGAATATCAATGAGGCTACGAAGCGAAACAATACGTTTCGTACCGCTTTATGGACAGGAAATCATTTGCAAGTTACATTGGTGAGTCTCAATGTTGGCGAAGATATCGGTTTGGAAATTCACCCTAACGTTGATCAATTCTTACGTATTGAACAAGGTCAAGGGATTGTTCAAATGGGCAAGAGTAAAGATAATTTAAACTTTGAAAGAAAAGTCTATGATGACTCTGCCATTATGATACCTGCTGGAACATGGCACAATGTAACCAATACAGGTAATATCCCGCTAAAACTTTACTCGATCTATGCACCTCCACAACATCCACATGGTACTGTACATGTAACAAAAACCGATGCTATGGCAGCTGAATAAAACTACTGTGAAGAAGAACGTGGTTGCAAAAATATATTATTAGAATTGTTCTTGCAAAATTAGAGATTATATGTTTGTTATTCGAGCGTTTTGCATACACGAAATGAAAAAGAGCCACCGACAGGATTTTCCTCTAACGGAACACCACGCTGCTTCATGGGTTTTGACATGGCATATTGAGGAGCAGACAAACGGTACGTAAAGTTTCGCTGTCCTCATGCCGTTGGGAATGTTGACTGTCCACATGGTTCTGCGTGGTGCTCTTCTTACTTATTACGGAATGGTTGTTAAGGTGAATCCAAATGACGACCTGCTTTGTTTTTGTGTTCCTCATCGGGCTGCCCGTATGCTGTAAAGTCTTATCTTTTCGTTACAAATCTTTTGTAGTTTTTTATACGAGGGATAACTTTACTATCTCCCAACAATAGTTCCTTTTCACTAATAATCCATGTATGGCCTTTAGAGTTCTTTCTTCGGACGACAACAAAATTATGTCTTCTCCCAGAGAAAATCCTGAAGCCTTTTGCCTTAGCGTCCCTACAAAATTTATCGTCTTCGCCAATATTTCGATTTTGAAAGCGCACTCTCTTAAAAACATTTCTTTTAATAACCAGGGTAGCACCAGGAAGGATAGACACAAATTTATTTTCATCTCTGGGAAAACGGAGGATAAGAACTTTCGCTCCACTAAGCCAGGCATAATGCGCACGTTTCCCAACGATATCCGCGTTTGTTTTCTTGAATACATTCATAGCATCAGTTAAATAGGAGGGAGCGTAGTAATCATCATCGTCAAATTTCGCAATATAACTATACCTGGCTTTCTTCACTCCAAAATTCAAACATCTCCCTAAAGAAGTTTTTTCCGGTAGTTGATAAACCGATACATTTTTATATTTTTTCGCCATGCTCCTGTATTTTTCAATTTTTATGCGATCTTTGTTCAAAATGATGATGAGCTGCTTCTTCTTCCAGTTTTGTCTGTTATAATTCCTAAACAGGTTGTCTATAAATTCGGCGCGCTTCGTACAGGTAATGACAGAAACACCTTTTATATTGGTTTTTACTTTTACGTTTATACCGACCAATGGTTTCCTCCTTTCGTGGATCAGCATAAGACATGTATCCTTGTACTATATTGAATATGAGTGATATGAAAGAATGGAAACGGCATATTTACCGGATATGGCGCGGAAATTGCTATACATTTAACAGGTATTTAACCGGACGTGCAGAAAAATTCTTATTAGGGGTAGCGTCAGGAAAATGCGGATTTACAACGTTAAGAGCATCGAAATATAAAAGAGCCTACTTTCTCGGTTACAACATTGAGAAAGTAGGCTTTTGGTTACTTATAAAATGTTCTCAATGAAGGGGAGACAAAACCCTATATTTTGTTTGTCAGCACTTTTTACGACTGCTTTTGCAACTCTATCTTTTTATTCATGAGCATTCATCACCTTCATAAATAAGGAAGAATCCACATTACCACCTGTAATGATACAAAGCACGTTTTTATTAGCGATATCTGGAACTTGATTCTGTAATAACGCTGCAATCGTTACAGCACTAGAGCCTTCAATTATATAACGATGATTTATCGCCATCCACTTCATCGCATATGCAATGCTTTCTTCGCTAACTAATATACTTCCATCTACTCTTGAAAAAGCAAGCTGTAAAGGGGCTTCATGGATGCCGCCATAAATCCCATCAGCGATTGAAGCTTGATAAGTCACATCGACCATTCTTCCGGCCATGAATGATTCATGCCATGCCGGGGAGGCCTCGCTTTGTACTCCAATTACTTGCACGTCAGGATTCATCGCTTTTGCAGCAGTAGCAATTCCATTTAAAAGCCCACCACCACCGACTGGTACTAAAATGACATCAAAATCTGGTTTTTCAAGCATAGCCTCTAAACCAATCGTACCTTGACCAGCCATTGTAATTACGTCATTAAATGCATGAATAAACGTTCTGCCCGTTTCCTTCGCTAATTGCTCCGCATGTTTTTCTGCCTCATCATAGGTAGCACCATACTGTACTATTTCTCCACCAAATCTTTGAATGCCACTTATTTTTGCTTGTGCTGTATTTTCTGGAACGACTACAAGTGCAGAAGTATCAAATAAAGAAGCTGCATAGGAAACTGCCTGTGCATGGTTACCAGAAGAGGCTGTGATGACTCCTTTACTTTTCTCCTGATTTGTTAATGTTGAAATTTTACTAAGTGCACCTCTTGCTTTAAAAGAACCCGTCTTCTGGAGATTTTCTAATTTAAAATAAACATTTGAAGATAGTCGTTCATACAAACTATCCGAAAAAACTAAAGGCGTTTCGATAATATGATTTTTAATACGATTTTTAGCCTGAATAATGTCAGAAATAAATAATTCCATTCATTAAAACCTCGTTTCTTTTTCTGAATATGTACCGATTATAAAACGATGCTGTAACCTGTTGTCTTTCTCTTTTGTTAATAATAACAAAGCCATATAACTAGCTACAATGCTAGCCATATGGCTCATTATTTTTTATTACATACTTTTTGGAATACGTTTTTCTTCACCGTAAATACTACACGTAGGTTCATCTCTGTCTTTATCCGGTCTTCCACCTGCATTTTACGATTTAGGTTTGTGTTTATACGTCAAACAATTACGTAAGTTGGAAATCCGCATAAAGGCGGAGGTAGATACTGCCTTATTTGAATGGGCAGTTAGATTGCTGACCGGCCAGGTTGCTTAACTGTTGAGTAGGAATGTTAAACTGCTGCGCTGGTGCGTTTTGTGTATTGTCAGTATGATTGCCCATAAATTTTTGGAATAAGTTTCCAAGTTGTCCGCGATCAGCGAAATTTGGTTGTTGCGTTACGGCGTCAGAAGTTAGGTTTTGGAATCCGGTAGTGAATGGGCAATTTGCTGCGCTTGCACTTCCTGCACCAAATGTAAATAGGGATGTACCGAGAATAGTAACGGTTGCCAGTAGCTTTTTCAATTTCTTTCACTCCTTAGCTAAAATTTGTTGTTGCTAACTCTTTTTCTATCCTAACATACAAGTATCCGGATTTTTGCTGGTAAATATTTTTTCCGGCCTGGTAAATATTTTTTGTTGATTATGCAAATCTTTGCGAGCAATTCTTTTGACGTAATTTTTGCAGTCTTAAAACAGCTATTGATGAAACGAACAAAACAACTGCTGCTTTTGTTGCGGAGTTAGCGCATTTTCCGCAAAAGGGAATAGGACATTTTCTTCTTTCGTAAAATGCAGCAGCAGAATCTGGCAGGCGTCCATCAAATGGGTGGCTGCCTCTTTCGCGTCCGCTGACGGCGAGGAAGAAAGTTCTTCAAATACGGCGAGTTGACGCTTTGCTTCTTCGTGCTCGTATTCCATTACCTGTACCGGACCGAAATCGTCCCCCATTTCTTTCTTTAGCAGGGTAAACAGACCATTTTCCTCTTTTTCGGAATGAAGTTCAAGCTGCAGCTTGAATTTTTGTTCCTTCATAAAAAGGGTCAGGAGCGCCTGCAATATTTCTGGGTCTTGAGCAGGTGCATCGCTGTTGAGAAGCTGTCCGGCTTCTTTGATGAGTTCGCGCATTTGCTGGCGGAGCGGTTCATGCTCGTCGAGTAATTGTTGAATGGCCGGGGAGTAGGAAGCGGGCCGGCTGGACATATTGTGGCATGGAGAAGTGTGGGCTTCAGAGAACATGGATATTTCCTCCTTACATAGATAGCTGTTTGGTTTGTATCTTTATCATACAAACTTTTCCGGAGGGGGGCTGTGACTATAATCACATAACAACTAAGAAAAAGTAATAGATACATATACGTTTTCCTGGGTTGATTTGCTGAATTCTTCCTTCTTTCCTTATAATAAACAGTGATTGCAATCGACAGAGAGAATGGAGGAAAAGAAATAGATTGTCCGTTCTGTGCAATGCCTGCGGAACAAATGGTGTTAGAAAATGAGCATGCGAAAGCATTCTTTGATAAATATCCGGTCCAGAAAGGACATTTGCTGATTGTCCCTAAGCGACATATCGCGAATTACTTTGAGGCGACAGAAAAAGAAATCCTGGCGATTCATCGATTGTTACAAGAAGGGAAGGGAAGGCTGGATCAAGAGTTTGCGCCGGACGGCTACAACATTGGCGTAAATGTAGGCCTGTACGGCGGCCAGACCGTTATGCATCTGCATGTTCACCTGATTCCGCGCTACAAAGGCGACGTTGCCGACCCGCGCGGCGGCATCCGTAAAGCGATTCCAAACCTTGTGCCGTATCCGCCGGAGGAAAAGGAGACGAATCATGCCGACCTATAATAAACTGGTACGTGATTTGATTCCCGACATCATTACAAGAACAGGAAAAACGTGTATCACTCACAAGGTTGAAGGGAGAGCGTATGAAACGGCATTGAGGAAGAAGCTCCTAGAGGAAATTAAGGAATACATACAGGCACAAACGAACGAACAGGCCAAAGAGGAGCTGGCTGCTGTTCATGATTCATCCACGGAAGAAATCGAGGCGATACGCGCACAGAAAGCGGAAGAACGGGGTAGATTTACGCGCGGGATCGTATTGTTTGAGGTGAAAGAATGAACAAAATCCGACTGGTAACCTCACGGGCCATTGATCAGATTATCCAGGAGATGGAGCGAGCGTCCACCATTTATATTTTGACGTCTTTTGCGATGAAATCCGGAATAGAATTGCTGGTACCTTATTTGCGGCAGGCAAAGGAGCGGGGAGCAGAAATAAAGCTGCTGACCGGTGACTATCTGTTTATTACGCAGCCGGAAGCATTGAAGATGATTTCTGAGATGGAAGATGTGCTGGAAGCCCGATTGTGGCGAAGCGGCGGTGTTTCGTTTCATCCGAAAGCGTATTTGTTTGAGCGTAGCGGAAGCGGAGGGGCTATGATGGTGGGCTCTTCGAATTTGTCGCGTTCGGCGCTGACTATGGTGTGGAATGGAGCCTGCTTGTCGATTCACCGTCTGCACTTCCGGTATACGAAGAGGCGTCTGAAGCGTATATGGCGCTGTTTTACCATGAAAATACTGTTCCGATTAATCAGGAGACGGCAGCGGAATACGAACGATCGTATAAGGAGTACCATTGGAAGCATCCGAATTTGGTAGATACATGGACACAAAAAGAAGAGTTGGATTTGATGTTTGCTCCGAAAAATCATGGTGAAGCGGAACAGGTGGGCGAACCGGGGGCGTCCTATGAAACGGGTAAGGTGCTGCAGCCGCGCGAAGTGCAGGTAAGAGCGCTGGAAGAACAGCAGAATACGAGGGAAGAAGAGTACAGTAAAGCGATGGTCGTGATGGCGACCGGACTTGGGAAAACGTATCTCGCCGGTTTTTTTGCGCGTGGATTTAAGCGGGCCTTGTTTATCGCCCATCGTGAAGAGATTCTGAACCAGGCCATGCGATCCTGGCAGCGGGTTATGCCGGAGAAAACGCACGGGATTTATAATAGCAAAAGCAAAGAGGGGGAGGCAGACTGCGTGTTCGCTTCCATTTATACGCTGGCTCACCAGCGTCATCTTACCCAATTTGCTCCCGGAGATTTCGATCTAATCGTAGTGGATGAGTTTCATCATGCGGCGGCCGACCTATCTGGAGGCACATTTGTACAGTGGTGGCGACGGGACTGTCTATCGACAGGAGTTTGGCTCCTACCTTGGATTTCTTTACCGGGTGAATGAGTTTACGGAAGAAGAAGCAGAGATTTTTTGGAAATATAAAGAATGGTTCGGTGAAGTCGAAAAGACAGCAATGAATAAGAGTTATAAAATGGTACTTTTACTTGCAATGCTTGAGAGAGGACCGCTGTCTTGGGAGCAGCCGGTGCAGGCGAGGGAGATTGTGAGGTTCTTCTATGATTATCTGACGGCGGAGTCTTATCGACTTCGGGCGGAAGCAAGAGATAGGCAAACGAAGCAGTTGCTTTCCCAATACGATGAAGAGAGGACAGCTCGTTTGATTCGGGAAATGCCGATGGATAAATGGAGTGGGAGTTCGAAAGGGTTAGTGGCGGTGGAAAGGGAACATTTTTCTATCAAGCTGGAGTTGCTTCCTCACGAAAGGGAGAAAGTTTTTGAATGGACCAGGCAAATCTGCGAATTTCGCCTCCATCATTATTTTGAAAGAAGATAATAGCGTGATGTATGAAACTCCCCCCTGGAAACAGTCTGTTATTCCGGGGGAGTTATCATGTACGGCAGGTGCATTCACACAACTCCTCTCTTACGCGACCTGCTCGTTGTCTATTACCTGATTCGTTAGTTTTTGATTCTTTCTCTCCAAGAGCAAGGATACAAGTGTTCCCCCAATCAATCCCCAAAAAGGAGCCCCAATTTGAAAAATAGAAATCCCTGAGATTGTAATCATAAAGGAGAACAATGCGCCCATTTTATAATGTGAGGAGAAGCTCATATGTAATGAATCGATCAAAACGCCGATCATCGCTAGCCCGCCAAGTAATTTAATTAATGAAGACGGAACAAGATGGGGAATCGAGGCGGCGAAAGGGGCAAATAACGCCAGTAAACAGGATAACAGTCCCAGCACAATCGCCGCTGCATAACGCCGGTCCTTCTCCTGGGAATGATCCGTAGAAAGGATCGCCGTCATCGGACCGGCAATACAAGCCGAATGTGCCCCCAGAAAACCGTTCACAATCGAACCTAGCCCGCTCCACGAAGTCATAGAATTGACAGGGGGCTTGTAGCCTGCGCTTTGTAAAACAGCGATCCCCTGCGCATTTTGAATAGCGATAATGGTAAGAACAAGCGGAAGAACAAGCTCTCCTATGGTAGCCATGTCAAACGCCGGCATATACCACTGGGGCTTAGCAACAGAAAAAATGGCTTTGCCTGAATGAACACCGGGTACAATATACAGCATAATCACTGCAGAAAGGATCGCCCCAAGAATCGGTGGAAATTTTTTGGCGAGCCCTCGAAAACAGGAAAACACAAAAAAAACGAATAACGGAACCCCATTAAGTATGGGATTTTCTAGAACAGAATGAAAAATATCGGTTCCAAACGGAAGAAGGACGCCGGATACCATCCCCATCATGACCGGCATAGGCAGAATTTTCATCAGTTTATGTATAGCTCCTGATAACCCAAGAAGAAGCGTGACGATTCCTACGACCACATAAGCACCGATCACCTGCTCATACGTATGGTGGGATAACGATGCTCCAACCAAAATCGCTCCAGGAATCGAAAAGGCATAGCCGATAGGCTGCCGGTAATAAAAGGACAAAATCACCGTTAACAAACCACCTACCCCATAAATGGCAAAAATCCAGGAGGTAATTGTATCCGCACTCAGGTTTCCCTTAGAAGCCGCTTGTAAAACAATTAACAAAGGACCGGTTGCACCAAAAATCCAGGAAACCAGCCCATTCGATATGTTTCCAACGGACAAATGCCGGGGAAATTCAAATACATTTTGTTTCCACAATTTATATCCACCCTTTCTCTTATTACACTAGTAAGTTTATAGCAACTCAGACTATAATCAAAATATATATTTCGCATAGCATTTATGCGTTCTATTTATGAATGAGAGGGTATAAACAAATGGATATACGACAATTACAGTACTTTATTGAAGTTGCCAAACATAAAAGCTTTACACGGGCTGGCGAGAATCTTCATGTTACACAGCCCAATATCAGCCGAATGGTTAAAAGCCTGGAGGAAGAGCTGGGGATTGCCCTTATCGACCGCTCGACTAAGCAACTTCATCTGACCGACGCAGGAAAAATCGTATACGAAGAAGCCAAAAAGGTCGTGCAAATTCTGGATCATTTATCCATTAAGCTCTCTGACCTAATGAACATTCAACAGGGAAAGATTAAAATCGGCCTTCCTCCGATTATTGGTGCCAAATTCTTTCCGAAGATTTTAGCCGAATTTCACGCTTCCTATCCTAAAATCACCTGTGAACTCATTGAATATGGCAGCAAAAAAGTTGAACAGGAAATCAGTGCCGGAAACCTGGATTTAGGGGCTGTAGTACTTCCAGTGGAAGAAACACGTTACCATTCTGTTCCCTTTGTCCACGAGGAAATTTGTCTACTTGTTCATCGCGACCATCCCTTAGCGGGTAAAACTGAGGTTTTCCTGCGGGATTTGCAGCATGAATCCTTCATCCTGTTTCGTGAAGATTTTACCATGCACGATCGAATTATTAATGAATGTATTCGCGAGGGCTTTCATCCAAAGATCATATACGAAAGTTCTCAATGGGATTTTATTCGGGAAATGGTGGCAACCAATCTTGGTGTATCTTTGCTGCCTAAAACCATCTGCGAGGAAGTCGATCCTGCGCAGATTCATGTCATTCCTGTCCAGCCCTCGATCCCCTGGAACGTTTCCATCATATGGCGAAAAGAACGGTACCTTTCCTTTGCAGCCCGGGAATGGATTCGGTTTACCTGTAAGTATTTACATCAGCCGTTCCCTCTTGAATAACCAACAGCAAAGACACAAAAGGTTTTTATCTTTCCCCTTCATTGTTGTTATAGAACAAAGCAATGCGATTTTGAAGTCAATCATCGTTGTGAAACAGTGACCTGTGTGTTTGTAGCATGGTTTATTTCTAGGAAGATACGGGCTATAAGGAGTGTTTTTAGCGAATTTACAAGATTGGGCAAAAAAAGTGTTGCGTAAAGAGAAAGTCTGTATTATATTAATAAACATAATAAACAATTGTTATATTACAGTTTCTTAGAAATTTATGATTTGTCCGGCAATGAATTTTCAAAAAACTCTTGTTGTTGTTGAATATCTGTATTATAATCAGGTCATAAATTGAAAACTGTTATATAACTATTTTGGAAAACATCGGACGAATAGGAGGTTTTACAGTCATGGGTACGAAAACATACCCGGCAGGCATTGAGGTTCGCGGTCCTGTATCGGAAGCGTACGACGAGATTCTAACGCCGGAGGCTCTGGAATTTGTAGCGAAGCTGCACAGACAATTCAACCAGCAACGAATCTCTCTGCTGCAGAGACGGGAAGAAAGACAAAAAGAAATCGATGCAGGCAAAATGCCGGATTTCTTGCCAGAGACCAAACATATCCGTGAAGGACAATGGACGATTGCACCTCTACCGGTCGACCTGCAAGACCGGAGAGTCGAGATTACGGGACCTGCCGGCGATCGCAAAATGGTTATCAATGCCTTCAACTCCGGAGCTAAGATGTTCATGGCGGACTTCGAGGATGCCAATTCACCCACCTGGAGCAACACGATTGAAGGCCAGATTAACCTAAGGGATGCCATCAATAGAACGATAGAATTTGTAAGCCCTGCAGGGAAGCATTACACATTAAAGGAAAACCCTGCGACATTGATTGTCCGCCCGCGGGGCTGGCACCTGGAGGAAAAACACGTACTGATTGACGGAGAGCCTGTTTCCGGTAGTTTGTTCGACTTTGGTCTGTACTTCTACCATAATGTGCAGACGCTGCTGGAAAACGGCACAGGCCCCTACTTTTATCTGCCGAAGATGGAGAGCCATTTGGAGGCAAGGCTCTGGAATGACGTGTTTGTTATGGCGCAGAACGAATTGGGAATCGCGCAGGGCACAATCAAAGCCACTGTTCTTATCGAGACAATTTTGGCAACATTCGAAATGGATGAAATATTGTACGAACTGCGTGAGCATTCAGCCGGTTTGAATTGCGGTCGCTGGGATTATATATTCAGCTACATAAAAAAATTCCGGAATCAACCGCATATTATTCTCCCGGACCGTGCAGCCGTGACGATGACAGTGCCGTTCATGGACGCGTATACGCAGTTAACCATTAAAACGTGTCACCGGCGCAATGCCCCGGCCATCGGTGGAATGGCAGCCCAAATTCCGATCAAAGGAGATCCGGAAGCAAATGAAGCGGCCTTCAACAAAGTTCGCGCAGACAAGGAAAGGGAGGCGAAAAACGGTCACGATGGAACATGGGTGGCGCATCCGGGATTGGTTCCGGTAGCGATGGAGGTTTTTAACGAGATCATGCCGACCCCGAACCAAATTGATAAAAAACGTGAAGATGTCCAGGTAACCGCTGCCGATCTTCTCGCGGTACCTGAAGGAGAGATTACGGAGGAGGGGCTTCGCACCAACATCAGTGTAGGAGTTCAATACATTGAAGCATGGCTTGGCGGAGCCGGTGCCGTTCCGATTTTCAATCTGATGGAAGATGCGGCGACAGCGGAAATCTCCCGTGCGCAAGTATGGCAGTGGATTCGTCATCCGAAGGGAATCCTTAACGATGGACGCAAGGTAACAGCCGAGTTATTCGAGGAGCTGCTTGCAGACGAATTGCTGAAGATCAAAAAAGCGGTTGGCGGAGACAATTATCATTCGGGTAATTACCAGTTGGCGAGTGAGTTGTTTTCCAAGCTTATCCTCGATGATGAGTTCGAAAACTTCTTAACGCTTCCTGGTTATAAATATCTTACTTAAAAATTTGAAAGGGTGGATAGAGATGGTAGAACATTACGCACAACAATTAGAAGAGAGCTGGAAAGACAGCCGTTGGAGAGGGATTGAAAGACCATATTCAGCCGAGGATGTCATCCGGCTCCGTGGCTCCGTTCAAATTGAATATACACTGGCTCGTATGGGAGCTGAACGTCTCTGGAACCTGGTCAACACAGAGGACTATGTGAATGCGCTGGGTGCTTTAACCGGAAATCAAGCCGTACAACAGGTAAAGGCGGGCTTAAAAGCCATTTACTTAAGCGGCTGGCAGGTTGCAGCTGACGCAAACCTTTCCGGAAATATGTATCCTGACCAAAGTCTGTATCCGGCAAACAGTGTGCCGCATGTGGTAAAGCGCATCAATCAGGCGCTGCAGCGGGCGGATCAAATCCATCATTCTGAAGGCAAAAATGACATCAATTGGTTTGCTCCTATCGTTGCCGATATGGAAGCAGGATTTGGCGGCTCATTAAACGTATTCGAACTGACGAAAGCCATGATTGAAGCGGGTGCGGCAGGCGTTCACTTAGAAGACCAATTATCCTCTGAAAAGAAATGCGGCCATCTGGGCGGAAAAGTTCTGCTTCCGACGCAAACCGCGGTACGCAACCTGATTGCTGCACGTTTGGCTGCCGATGTCATGGGCGTTCCTACGGTATTGATCGCAAGAACGGACGCCAACGCAGCAAACCTGATTACAAGCGACGCTGATCCGTATGATGCACCGTTCATTACCGGTGAGCGTACGCCGGAAGGCTTCTATCGTACCAAAGCGGGTCTTGATCAGGCGATTGCAAGAGGTCTTGCATATGCGCCGTATGCTGACATGATTTGGTGCGAAACGTCCGAGCCGAATGTCGAAGAAGCAAGACGTTTCGCCGAAGCTATTCACGAACAGTTCCCTGGCAAATTGCTCGCATACAACTGCTCGCCTTCCTTCAACTGGAAGAAAAAATTGGATGATGAAACGATTGCGAACTTCCAAATTGAACTGGGTAAAATGGGGTACAAATTCCAATTCGTTACGCTGGCAGGATTCCATGCCCTCAACTACAGCATGTTTGAGTTAGCACGTGGCTATAAAGAAAGAGGAATGGCAGCATACTCCGAACTGCAGCAAGCAGAATTTGCAGCTGAACAATACGGCTATACTGCCACAAGACATCAGCGCGAAGTAGGTACCGGCTACTTTGATGAAGTTTCCCAGGTAATTAGCGGCGGGACATCTTCAACGGTTGCACTGGCAGGTTCAACCGAAGCCGAACAATTCACGAAAGCGTAATGTACTTTTCCTATACTTCAGCACTGAGAAAAATAAAAGGTTAAACTTAAATATATCATAAAAATGAAAAATAGCAAACAGGAGGGACTTAAAATGGGATTGGAACTCGATGGAAGTATTCCTAAAAAAACGTGCAGTGAATGCGGGTGCGAAATTCAAGAGCGGTTTGAATCTTACATCCATGTTTGTGAACGGTGCATCAATAAGAAAGAAGAATAAATGGAATAAATAGAACCAGTTCGTCGTTTTAAGAAGCCCTCTTTATTCCCTGTTTTAGAAAAATAGTAAAGGTTGCGATTTCAGGATAGGGCACTCCCTATCCTGAAATTTTGTATACAAGTAGAAAACATTCACTAAGGGTAGTAGCAGGCATGCCCGCAGTGTCAGGTAAAGAGAAAGCCTGAAATAAACAGGGGTGGAAAATATGAAAAAAAAAGTTGCCATTGTCTTTCGCTTGTATGCGCAAGTATTGCTTTTATATATCCTTAGTGAAATAGGGAATTTCATTGTTGAGATTTCCCGGCTTCCTTTACCCGGAAATCTCGTAGGAATGTTGCTCCTTTTTCTCTTGTTAATTACGAAAATGATTCCCCTGCACTGGGTGAGTGAAGGCTCGTCTCTTTTACTCAAACATTTATCTTTGTTTTTCATTCCCGTGGCAGTAGGATTAATGAGCTATAAAGATCTGTTTTTACATCAGGGATGGATTTTTTTCCTTTGTATTTTATTAAGCCTGTGGATTGGAATGTATGCGACAGGAAAAGTATCCCAAACGATTGCTCTTAAGCAAGAAGATAACGTAAAAGAAAACTTGAAGAGTGGAGAACAAAGATATGGATAAATTCGTTACTTTATATACGCTGGCAGTTACCATTGGCATTTATCTGTGGAGTGTACACTTAAGTAAAAAATATTCCAGTCCTTTGACGAATCCGGTTTTTCTAAGTACTCTTCTCATCATTTTCATTCTTGTACTCAGCCATATTCCTTATGCTGAGTATCAGGGCACGAAAGAAGTGCTCACTTTTTTTCTGGGGCCGGCTACGGTTGGCATTGCTGTGCCATTGTATCAACAACGAAAGGTTTTATATCAAAATCTTATTCCTTCCTTTGCCGGTATATTGGTAGGCTCTGTTGTTTGTATGCTAACAACCATTCTGACGTTAAAAGGATTACATCTATCCTCCGAAGTTGTTCGTTCGATGAGCGTGAAGACCATTACTACTCCCATCGCCATGGAAGTTGCCGGGATTATCCACGGTGATAAGGTGCTGGCTGCCATTTTTGTAGTCTTGACAGGAATGTTAGGGGCGATGACAGGCCCTTCGATAATGAACAGAATGAAAATCTATCATCCATTGTCTAGAGGTCTTGCGCTTGGGACGCAGGCACATGGCATAGGAACGGCGCGAGCGGCATCGGAAGGCGAGCTTCAGGTGGCAATCGCCGGGGTAGCCATGGGGGTTAACGGGATTTTTGTTTCGATACTTGTCCCCTCTATTGTCGTATGGATGATAAATTAACATTTTCCAAAAAGAATGCCGTCTTCTTCCTATTTCGAAATTTTTATATATAATAGAAGAATAAATTTTGCATTGATTACAGATAAGGAGTGGAAGCGATGGCAGTTAACGCAAACACCGTTATCGGATTCATCGGCACGGGTGTCATGGGTAAAAGCATGGCCGGTCACCTGATGAAAGCAGGCTACCGGGTACATATCTATAATCGAACGAAAGAAAAAGCGCAAGAGCTGATTGACGCGGGCGCCGTATGGAATGACACCGTAGCCGCACTGGCAGCGGAAGCGGATGTCATTATTACAATGGTCGGTTATCCGAAAGATGTCGAAGAGACGTATTTGGGCGAAGGCGGCATTCTGCTGCACGCCAAAGAAGATGCCTATGTTATCGATATGACGACCTCAAGCCCGATACTGGCCAAGAGAATTTATGAGGAAGCCAAAAAAAGAAACATTCATGCGCTGGACGCACCGGTATCCGGCGGTGACATCGGTGCACGTGAAGCGCGGCTCGCCATCATGGTCGGCGGCGATAAAGAGGCGTTTGATGCGATGCAGCCGATTTTTGAGAAGATGGGGACCAATATTATCCATCAGGGACCGGCCGGCTCCGGTCAGCATACGAAGATGTGCAACCAGATCGCCATTGCATCCGGTATGATCGGCGTCTGTGAGGCGATGGTATATGCGAAGCGGGCAGGCCTGGATCCGGAGAATGTGCTAAGAAGCATCTCGACCGGAGCGGCAGGCAGCTTTTCGCTTAGCAATCTGGCGCCGCGGATGCTGAAAGGCGATTTCGCACCTGGCTTTTATATTAAGCATTTTATTAAGGACATGAACATTGCGTTGGAAGCGGCGGAAGAGATGGGGATGATGACACCGGGATTGAAGTTGGCCAAGTCACTGTATGAGGAATTGGCGGCAAAAGGAGAAGAGAACAGCGGAACACAGGCGCTGTACAAGCTGATTGACGGGCAAATCTAATCCGATGGGCAGCTGGGCATTCCGGATTGAAAACGGAATGCCTTTTCTGTGTTTTTCTGTCTTTTCCTTCGTGTCACAAAAGTCAGCTGTCCTTTCTATTATTTTTATGTCGGAGCTGCGGCTGAAGGCCATGGTGATTTTGTGGAAGAGAGAGTGATTGCATCCTGATTCACGAATAGGTACTATATTTAATATAGTATAATGTAGGGGAACGCTCTTTATGCTGATGCGCAACTGCCGCACAGCCGATTGCCAGTCGAATGTCACAATTCATAAGGAAAGGTGCATCGTATGTTACAGGATGATTTCTATAAAGAGATACAACACGAACTCGAATTGTCTTACAAGGATAAGCTTGAAAACAATACATACCGTAAGCAAATTGATATTCCTTTATTTAAGTGTTTCGTTCAGCAAGTCAAAGAGGTGATACTGCCGGAATATTATCCGGCCCTGGACAGCAAAAGCATATCGATGGAGGAAAAGATTCGCCGCCTCCATGGTACGCTTGTCCAGCTTCTCGAGTATGAACACGAGAACGCGGCAAAGCACCAGGAGGACGCTATTCTGCTGATGAAAAAATTGCCCGGGTTACGAAAATATGCGCTGCTGGATATTAAAGCGGCGTATGAGAAAGACCCGGCTGCGACGAGTTATTATATGGTGGCCGCTTCGTACCCGGGCATCTATGCCATTATTAATCATAGAATCTCGCATGAGCTTTATTTGATGGGGTATCCTATCGTTGCGCGAATGGTATCCGAATTAACGCATGGGAAAACAGGCATTGATATTCATCCGGGAGCTAAAATCGGAGAGAGTTTCTTTATCGATCATGGAACAGGGGTCGTTGTTGGTGAAACTACGGAGATCGGCAACGGCGTTACCCTTTACCAGGGGGTAACGTTAGGTGCTTTTTCGTTCCGTAAAGATGAAGCAGGAAACATAGTCAAAGGAAACAAGCGGCATCCTACTATTCAGGATAATGTTACCATCTATTCCGGCGCCACCATTTTAGGTGGGGATACCGTTGTTGGCGCTCATTCGATTGTTGGCGGGAATGTATGGCTGACAAAGAGTATTCCGGCATACAGCAAAGTGACGGCGCAACCTACGATCAGCATCGTTACATGAGTGAGGCGCTTGCTATCGGTCAGCGCATGCCCTGTTTTCATTTTCGAGATAATTGTGGTAGACTTCACCTAAAGGATTCTTCTATTTTTTGGTGTTGTTGTAAACATTCTTATAAAGAAGAAGAAGGAGATGATACACATGTACGATATTATCATTGTAGGAGCAGGACCGGCTGGGGCCAGTGCCGCTTTGTTTACTGCAAAAGCAGGAAAGAAGACGCTGGTCATTGATTCGGATAAAAGTATAACAAAACGGGCATGGATTGAAAATCATTATGGGGTAATGGAAATCACGGGACCGGATCTGGTGGAAATAGGGAAAAAACAGGCAGCTAAATTTGGAGCAGAAATCATCGAAGATAAGGTAGTAAATATCGCTAAAACAGATGCGGGTTTTCGGGTTGAAGCAGAAAAGAGCTCTTTTGAAGCGCAGCAGGTAATTCTTGCAACAGGGGTCCTCGTTGATCTTGCAGAAAAAGCGGGGCTAAAAACCAAACCCGGAACGGAGCCTCGAATTAAAACCGTATTTGATGTAGATGCAGAAGGGAAAACGAATATAGACGGCATTTGGGCAGCGGGTACAGCGGCCGGAGTTAGTGTCCATTCTATTATCACAGCAGGAGATGGGGCGAAAGTAGCCATTAATGTAATTAGTCAGCTAAATGGAGAACGGTACGTTGATCATGATGTGCTAAAATCATAAACGTATAGTAAAATCGCTAAAAAGGCAGCTATGGTTAGCTGTCTTTTTCTGTGAAAATCATGAGGAAAGAAGGAGAAAAAGAGGAAAGGAGATCCAGAGAAGAAAAAGGCGTTCGCCTTTTTCCGCATTTGTACTTTTCTAAATTAAGATCTGATAATTATCTCATTTTATTGAATTTATAAAATTTTATTTCTTCAGAGGAAGGAACTGAAGAGCAGGGGAGCGTATACATATAGAATAGACAAAAATCAGAGGAGGAGATACGAATGGGACAGGGCGCAACAGAAAAAGCAACGACAGGCTCAGTTGAAGCGTTTTGCGGCACCTGGGCATTGCTTCCGGAGAAATCCTGGTACCAATTCGGCGCACCTGCACAGCAGGCCAAGTACCGGATTAAGCAGGAAGGGAAGCAATTGGAGATTGGCGTTGAATGGACGGAGATGGACGGCCAGGCGTTTAGGGCGACGAACTATTTTATTCCTGACGGCCAGCAGTATCCATACGATAACCCGGACATTGCCGATACCGTTTCCGCTTCGTTTACGGGCGAGAGGACGCTGGAGACGACATCGTTTAAAAACGGTGAGGTGTTGCTTTTCGCGCGTCGCGAGCTTTCAGAAGACGGCCGACACATGACGATTACGCAGAGCGGCCGGACACCGAAGGGCACCACGTTCTCGAATATCTCCGTCTATAAAAAGCACCAGGAATAGAAGAGGCTTCCCGGGCGGCAGACAAGCAAGAAAAAACCCGCGCATGGCCACGCGGGTTTTTGTCTGTCGATTTAATGCTTATATTCTTCGTCTGCAGGGGTGTCAAACCGGCACTCGCGGAGCGGGATGAACGTCGTCTTTTTCACCGCTTTGTAGCCGAACCACAGCAGGAGGAACAGCGGCAGGCCGATGTAGGAGACGAGCACGCCGTTCCAGTCGATGGCGTCTCCTGTGAAGGCGGAATAGTTTTGTCCAAGGATGACGATCATGCAGAGCACGAACGCGAAGATTGGACCGAATGGGAACCATTTCGCCCGGTATGGCAGGTCGCTCAAATCGCGCCCCTGGATGGTGTAGGCCCGACGGAAACGATAATGGCTGACTGCGATGCCGAGCCAGGCGATAAAGCCCGACATGCCCGATGCGTTCAGCAGCCAGGTATAGACTGCACCGTCACCGAAGAACGAGGCCAGGAAGGCGAGCATGCCGACAGCGGAAGTCGCCAGCAGCGCATTGACCGGAATACCACGGTCGTCCAGTTTGGCGAACAGCTTCGGTGCTTTGCCTTCTTTGGCGAGCACCCACAGAATCCGGGTAGAGGCGTACATACCTGAGTTGCCCGCGGACAGAACCGAAGTCAGGATGACGGCGTTCATAACGGACGCCGAGAATGCAAGCCCCGCTTTTTCAAATACAATAGTGAACGGACTCTTGGCAATGCCCTCGATGTCTCCGCTGATCAAGCTCGGATGGGTGTACGGGAGCAATAGGCCGATAACGAAAATCGCCAGGACATAGAACAGCAGAATGCGCCAGAATACCTGACGGATGGCTTTCGGTATGCTCTCTTTCGGATTATCGCTTTCCCCGGCCGCAACGCCGAGAAGCTCCGTTCCCTGGAATGAGAAGCCGGCTGCCATGAAGATGCCGAGCAGGGCCATGAAGCCGCCGTGAAACGGTGCATCATCTACGGTAAAGTTCTTGAATCCGACCGCCTCGCCGCCCATGATGCCGAAAATCATGGCCAAACCGATAACAATAAAGAGAATGACCGTAACTACTTTAATGAGAGCGAACCAGTATTCCGATTCGCCGTAGCCTTTAACCGACAGATAATTCAGACCGAACATCAAAAGGAGGAATAGGGCGCTCCAGAGAAACGACGAGCTCTCCGGAAACCAGAACTTCATCAGCAGCGTACCGGCCGAAAGTTCCGCCGCAATGGTAATCGCCCAGTTGTACCAGTAGTTCCAGCCGAGTGCAAACCCGAGCGCAGGATCGACGAAGCGGGAAGCGTAGGTACTGAAGGAGCCGGACACCGGCATGAAGGTGGCCAGTTCCCCGAGACTTGTCATAAGAAAATAAACCATAATACCAATGGCGATATATGCGACCAGCGCACCGCCCGGACCGGCCGTATTGATGGCGCCGCCGCTAGCGAGGAACAGCCCGGTTCCAATGGACCCGCCCAGCGAAATCATGGTGAGATGGCGCGCTTTCAGCCCGCGCCGCAGTTGTCCGTCTGGTGTCTGAGACGCCGTCTGCGCGTGCTCGGTAGTTGACTGTGATGGCATGTGCTGCACGTAAAAACACTCCTTTAATAAGATGCAAAAATGGGAAGGAAAGGAGTGGGAATATAAACAACACCGCCGAAGGAACCAACGGCGGTGTTCTTGATAACCCGCATCATACCTTCCATGAAGATAGCACACCATATCTGCGCGGATGCAGATATGACAGTTCCGTTCCTATTCGGAGACGGCCCCAGCCCGCGCGCCCAGAGATGCACACAGACTTCGGCGGTAGCTCCTTTCCAGTGAATTCCCGGGCGTTCTCTGCGCCTCCTTCACCATACTCCTAGCAACCGCGACCTCTACCCCATCGCTGATGATGAGGATATAATCGTTATTCATTTGAAAACAACGAGTCAATTATATAAAAGATTTATCGGCTGATCAACAACTTTTTGTTTTTTTAACAATTGTTTTTTCTTTATGCCGCATCTTTTTTAGCTGTCGAATGGCGGACGCCTTTTATTATGTCGACCATGCATCCGGCCAGAACACCGATGAAAGCCGGGGCAATCCAGCCGAATCCTGCTGCGTATAATGGCAGGTGCGCAAAGGCTGAAGAAAATTTACCAGTAAATAATATATTGTTGATCGTGTCCAGAATGCTGAACAAACCGACGAGTGTGACCGCCAGCGGATAGACTGACGGGTAGGCAGCAACATACCGATGCGAAAGTGCCAGTATGATGAGCGTAATGGCAATGGGATACAAAAGGCCAAGAATTGGCACCGATACGTTCAGGATCTGTGTCAGTCCCAGGTTGGCGATGGCCATGCTCCAGACGGTAAGAACGGTTGCCCACGCTTTATAGGAAAGCTTCGGTAGGGAAGCGGAAAAGAACTGGCTGCATGATGTAACGAGTCCGACGGATACGCACAGGCAGGCGATTGTAAACGTAAATCCGAGCAGAATCGTTCCTCCTGCACCGAACAGGTGATGCATCATAAGCGTTAAAACTTGCGCCCCGTTCTCGGCCTGCGCCGCATTCGGCGTCACGGCTCCGAGATAGCCGAGGATCAGGTAGATGACCGCAAGCAGCAGACCCGCACCGAGACCGGCGTAGATCATATAGCGCGACAGGCTTTTTTCTTCATTTAGGCCTTTGGCTTTCAGCGTATTCGCGATGACGATGCCAAAGGCAAGTGCCGCGAGCGCATCCATTGTCAAGTAGCCATCCAGGAAGCCTTGAAAGGCCGGATTCGGTCCGTAGTTGCCTTCCGGGCTTTTGAGTGCATCCATCGGGGTGAAGAAGCTCTTTATGAAAATCACAGCAATCATCGCCAGTAAAAGCGGTGTGAGCAGCTTGCTGAACC
>NZ_DFMZ01000020.1:0-2920 GCF_002375825.1 Aneurinibacillus sp. UBA3580 | reverse complement strand
CGAACCGGTCCACCAGTTTGGACGGCGATAGGCTGAGCCAGAATACGAGACAGAAAAAAACAAATGTATAAAGCGCGGTGACTGTAGGATTCGCCGTTAGACCCGCGGGCAGAAAGGGCGCGGCGCCCATCTCATACGCCAGACTTCCGGCGCGTGGAATCGCAAGCCCTGGGCCAATCGACAGATAGACGAGAAGCGGGAACAGGAATGCAAAGGCCGGATGGACCCGTTCGGCCAATGTGCGAAACCCGCCCGCTTTGGCGACGGCCATTACGCCAAGAATCGGCAGGCCTGCCGCCGAAAGAATAAACCCGGTGAGTGAAAGCCAGACATGATTGCCGGCCGCCTGTCCGAGAAACGGCGGGAAAATCAGATTGCCTGCCCCGAAAAACATCGAGAACAGCATGAAGCTGACAAACATAATTTCCTTTTTTGATAGGTGATTCATAAACATTCTCCTTCAATAAGTGCATAATTATCTATAGATAAAGTAGGGGGTTTTCTGAAAAAAAGGCGAGAATTTGTCATCGTATTATGTATTAAATCAAGTAAGTATGTGTGGCATTGTATCAATTTTATTTTCGAAATACTAGTTGATTTCCTATATTCGAAATTGTAAATGTAGTTAGCGGTTTCATAGATTGTGTGCGAACTACAGTGCTGTGTAATGGCGTAGATGGACAGGACAACGTATGCAGCAAAGGAAAAACCCGGGGTCGCCATGCTGGCTGATGCCGGGTTTTGTTGTGTGGTACAATATAGGACATAAGCGGAAACCGCGTGGTATTTATACAATTACCTGGTTTCGTAAGGTTTTCTTCAGTTCTTTTTTCAGGCGCGGGTCAATGGTTTTGGCGTTCATAATCTGCTCGTACGCCCGGCGCAGCGCGTGCCAGTAGGAGGCATTGTTGCGCTCCGGCGCCGTCTCGAGAAATTCAATGTAATGCTTGACTGCTTGATCGGTCAGCGGCTTTTTCAGCATTTCATCGGTGACATAAATCATTTTTCTCTTTTGCTCGCTTTTGTACGCGACATACGAAAAACCGAAAAAAATACTGAACATTAATAGAATACATACAAACTGCATCATTGTGTCTTAAACCTCTTTCGTTCTTGTCATGAGCTTTGTACTAGCCATGCCACAGCATAGCAAAAATTATACATTTTTGTACGGAAAAAAATATTTTTCAACAACATCTTCAACAATCTAATGTCGCAGGGAAGTGTGGAAATTTATTATGTTAATACCTCAGCCTACTTTCACTCAATCAGCTATCCGTAAATGGGTCAAAAGCCAGAAGATTTTGCCCTCCCATGCGGCTTTGCGCCTCCGAGAATTGCTTCACAATTTTGAGCTGGTCGGCGACCGGATACGGGCGGACCGTTGCCGGGATTTGCTCGAAAAAGCGGATGCGGCAGAGTTCGTCATCGCTTTCTGCGGGCATTTCTCGGCCGGAAAATCGACGATGATTAATGAGTTGATGGGCGAAGAATTGCTGCCGACGAACCCGATTCCGACAAGCGCCAATGTGGTCAAAGTGAAAACCGGACCGGCGCATGCCGTCGTCACCTTCAAAGAAAAAGGCGAGGTAGCCTTTCCGTATCCGTACGATGTGAAAGAAATTCAGGCATATTGTACGGACGGCGACCGGGTGGACCGGGTGGAAATCGCCCATCCGAACGATCAGCTGCCGCCTGGCGTTGCGATTCTCGATACACCCGGGATCGATTCGACAGAGGACGCACACCGCGTGGCGGCAGAATCGCTTCTGCATACGGCGGACTTGATCCTTTATATGACGGATTATAATCATGTGCAGTCACGCCTGAACAGCGAATTCATCGAGACGCTGCAACAGGACATGAAACCGACATGGCTACTTATCAATCAAATCGACAAACACGTAGCGTTCGAGGTGCAGTTCACGGAGTTTGCGCGCAAAATCACCAATGCGTTCACCGCTCTCGGGGTTCAGGAAGACGAGATTTTCTTCACGACGGTGCGTGAGCCGGATCACCCGCATAACGATGTGCCGCAGCTGAAGCAGCGTCTGGCGGAGGCGATTGCGGAGAAACGGCGCCGTGTGACAGAGACGGTGCTGACTGCTGCGTATCTGCTGGTGCGCGACCACCTGCTCTGGCGGGAAGAGAAGCGGCGTGCTGAGATCGAGGCGCATCGTGCCGTGCTTGGGACATACAGCATGACAGACGGGGAGCGAATTGTCCGGGAGCTGGCCGATGTCAAAGAGCGGGAACAGGCGCTCACGGATGAGGCGGAACGGTTTGAACGCGAATTCGCGGTGAAGCTGGACCGGTTGTTTAAGAACGCGAACTTGATGCCATATCATACGCGTGAGCTGGCGCGCTCATTCGTCGAATCACAGCAAGTAAGCTTTCGCGTCGGACGCCTGTTTTCCGGGCACCGCACAAAAGAAGAGCGGGAGCGCCGCCTGACTCTTTTCCATAAGGAAGTCCGTGAAAATGCGGCCACCTACATTGACATCCACCTGAAGAAAATGATGCTTGAGCATCTGGAAGCATACGGGATTGAAAATGAACAGCTGCGCCGTTCCATCTATGAGATGGAGGTGCCGATTACGAAAGAGGTGCTGGTGGGCACAGTGAACAGGGGGGCGCTGTTCAGTACGGAATATGTTGTGCGCTATGCTTCGTTTGTCGTGGATGCCGTACGGCAGCTGTATACTCAGGCGGTGAAAGAAAAGATGGAAGAAGCGCTGCTGGATTTGAAAAAGAACCGGCGGAAAAAAGCGGACACGCTAAGCAGGCGCAAGGAAGAATTGGAGAAAAAACGTGCAGCCGTGCTGGAACTGCAGGCCATAGCGGCAGGCCAGCAGCGTGCGCTGCGTCAGTTGCTTGATACGCTGGGTGGATCGGAACAGGAATTTTCTGTAGAGGAGAT
>NZ_DFMZ01000021.1:0-15633 GCF_002375825.1 Aneurinibacillus sp. UBA3580 | reverse complement strand
GCAGGAATTCGGCGACGTATCTGTGCTTGATACGCCGACGTTCTTCTACGGTCTGCGCCTGGGTGAAGAAATCGCGGTCAACATCGAACAGGGAAAAACACTGATGGTAAAGCTGGTTTCCATCGGTGAAATCAGCCCGGACGGTACACGCACGATTTATTTTGAACTGAATGGCCAACCGCGTGAAATTAACATCAGGGATGCATCCGCTAAAGTCACGATCGCTCAGCGTCCGAAAGCGGACCCGTCGGAGCCAGGCCAAATCGGCGCTTCCATGCCGGGGAAAGTGCTGAAAGTCATGGTAGAGCAGGGGGACAAAGTGAAAAAAGGCGAGCATGTGATTGTCACCGAAGCGATGAAAATGGAGACGACAATGCAAGCTCCATTTAACGGTATCGTGAAAGAAATTCATGTCAAAGCCGGCGATACAATCGAATCAGGCGATTTGCTAATTGTAATTAATAAAAGCTAAATAGCTTTTCGAAGAAAAAAGAGCACCGCTGCGTGCTCTTTTTTCATTAATGAAGCTCATCAATAATCTGCTCGTCGCGTTTTCCCTCTTGCTTTTCTTCCCGGCCTTTATCGCCGCGAATCATACTCTGAATTTTCTCGACTACGGCGGGCGCCAAATCCATCATTCGTTCATACAGGTGAGACTGTCCCTGCAGTGAGATGGAACGCACGCCGTGTTTACCGACGATAAGGAACGCAATCGGCGTAATGGAAACACCGCCGCCGCTCCCCCCGCCAAACGGAAGATCGCTTCTTCGTCCCCCGTTTACGTGCTGGCGGGCCGCATCTCCATCAGTACGGTCATGACGCCGATCGGTTTCCTCATACGTTTCAAATTCGCTGCCGCCGGCGGCAAAGCCGAAACCAACCTTGGAAACCGGAATAATAACGCTTCCGTCCGGTGTTTCCACCGGGTCGCCGATGATGGTATTAACGTCCACCATTTCTTTAATATTTTCCATTGCTGTTTGCATTAAGCCTTGAATCGGATGTTCTCCCATACGCGCTCACGCCCTTTCAGGAAATAGTGCACTGCAATTCGAATGACTGCAATGATAGCATGTCCGATCCTGAAACGCAGTATACAGACAAGATGAGTATCCAGCATTTCACGATGAAATTCCGGCAGAACGTACAATCGAGGCTGCGTCGTAAGAGAGATATAGTGCGCAAGAACGGCGATAATCGAACTTTTTATGGCCCACACGGCACCGACGCTTGCGCCGGTAGCTGACGCTTCACCCAAGCCGATGCTTGTCCGCCATTCCAGCATCTCTCCCCGCACATATTTTAATGTGTGCCGCATAATCTCGTTTAAATCATAAACATTACGCAGCAATCGTACGAACTTTCGCTGCATTCGCTTTATCGTACGCGGGGTAATCCACATTTTTTTTCGTTCTTTTGCCTGCCCCTTTTGCCCGACTTCGGCCTTTTGTGATACTTTTACCCCTTTGGATAAACTCTCTATTTGCAGCATATTGACGGTAAAACGATATTTTAGTAAGCGCCTATACATAGATACTTCCACATCAATGCGGTCATTCTCCGCTGCTCGCTTGTACACGATCCGGATGCGTAAGGATGTAAACCAGATAAGCACTCCCAGGATTCCTGTACTACCCAAAAAAATCAGCCAGCCGTTCATATCCGCTCCACCTTCCCACACAGGTAGTATGAGCGTATTGCCTCTGTAACATACAGAAAATAAAAGCAACTTTTCCACAGATAATGAGTCAAAACAATTGATATTATTACATAAAACAATATAGGAGACGTGACAAAATTGAAAAAACATTGGATGGCGCTGGCTTTAGCCCCTTTCGTCGCCGGCAGCCTGCTGGCCGGCGGGCATTCCGCCGCTGCGGCCACCCCTTTTTCTGATATAGATGATCACTGGGCGGAGCCGCAGATTCTCTCGCTTGCCCGCCAGGGAATCGTAAATGGGATAAACGACGATACATTTGCGCCCGATCGGCCTCTAACTCGCGGCCAGTTCGTCGTTATGCTTGCCAAAGTATTTAAAAGCAATTTGACCACACGGGGGACGGCGCAGGAGGCAAGAAAGTATTTCTCTGATGTGGATGAATCGGACTATTACGCGGATGAGCTGGTCCGTCTTCGCAAAGCCGGTGTAATTGATGACCGTGGCGCGTTTCACGGAGAGCGGAAAATTACCCGGCAGGAAATGGCGCACTATCTTACCAATGCGTACCGTTACCTCTACAAACAGGATTTATCTTCGATTATTAACGTTAAAAATGTTCCGTTTAAAGACGCAGGTGAAATTGCACCCGGTTATCGGGATGATGTCGTTATCGCAGATAAAATTAATTTAATCAGCGGACGCGATAACGGGAAATTCGATCCGCGCGCTACACTAACCCGGGCAGAAGCAGCCTATGTCATCTACCGTTTCGGACAGCTGGTGCCGTATGATGATATCGGCGTGCGTTCCGGCTCTCAGCTGGCCAAGATCCAGGACGCCTATTACAAAAACGGACGATTGTATATTACCTTTACCTATCAGCTTCCTAGCGCTGGATACAGCGGCCAGATTATCATCATTACCCGCTCCGGACAGCAATTGAAGATCGATGTGGAGCAAGTTAAGCTCGACAGCAGTTCCTCCGCTTCAGGGTTTAAACAAACCCGCACGATTGTCGTAGATGAAAGCAACGTGCGAACCATTATTGTCCGCGTGAATGGAAAAGAAGAAGCACGATTCAACGTATAATCATTTCAAAAAAGAGTAGAGCAGGGATAAGGAATTCCCCGCTCTACTCTTTTTTGAACAAGAAGTAAGAAGGTGTGGAAGTTGAATGCTCATACTATATTTCGGTCACGGCAAAAAAATACCTTCAGGATCAACCACATCATGTAGGATGCGAAGCTCCTCGTACGTAGGCGGCTCCGTTTCTCCCTTGCAGTGTGAGAAATCAAGCTCGAAGCCGGTATTTTCCTGAAGCTGCTCACGAGTTATGCCGGGATGAAGCGTGTCTACATACATGACTCCCGTCTCTTCATTAAACCGGAATACCGCCATATTGGTAATGACTGCGCTCGGTCCTCCCAAAAACTTTTTGCCATAAGCTTCTCTGCGGTGTACAAGCGTTCCTTCAGGCCACTTCTTTACCATCCAACCCGGTGATGTGATATAGTCGACGTTCTCTTTGAAACGGCGCTTCTCCTGTACCATAATAAATACGGTACGCCTGGCGAGCGAGTTAATATCCGGATTGCCGCCGCTTCCCGGAAAACGCATAACCGGCGCAAGATAATCACCGACAACGGTCGTGTTAACGTTGCCGTACTTATCGATTTCCGCACCTCCGAGATACGCCAAATCAATTTTGCCGCGTTGAAGCTGATTAAACACATCAAACAACCCCGAAGCCACTGATGCCTTCGTCACGCAGCGCGGATCACCGACAGATGACGGAAGCGAATCGCCTTTGGAGTCAATGGTTCCTGCCTCGTAGATTAGCTTGCAGTTCGGTGCGCCGAGTTGCTGCGCCAGCATAATCGCAAGCATCGGCAGTCCGGTACCGGCAAAAACAACTTCCTCGTCTTTCACTTCGCGTGCTGCCGCCACTGCTAGCATATCCACAACGGAATATTCGCCAGGTTTTGCATACTGTTTATCCGCCATCTTACCTCGACCCCCGTTTCACTTTGGTGCTGTATTTGCGGTAGGAATTGGCCCGCAGTTTTTCCAAACGGGACACACCTAATTTATTCAGATATTCCTCATGGTCTTTTACGCCATATACCCATTCATCCACCCAGGCCACAAATCTTTCATCTGTCCTGGAAGCCGCCGCAAATTCACGGATAAACGGGCCGTCTACATCATAGAAGCCATATGCGCCGGTCGGATGCGCACTCCATGGCAATTCAACGATCGCATCCACCAGATAGCCCGGAATCAGGTTACGCTCCGGCTCTTCGCGAAGATAGGACTCTGGTACAATCTCTTCCGCCAGTACAATCACCAGATCAGACGCTTTAATCGCCTGTTCGTCCGAGTAGGTTTGTCCCGCGATCCGAATCGTCCCCTCTTCTCCTACCTGCTGGGCGTGCACGATACACACACGCGGGCGTACGGCCGGCACGTGAATCAATTCACCTTCGTTATAGAATGGATCCTGTACGAAATCGAATTTCTTCGCCGGAATTTTTTCGTTTGCTCCGTTACGCAGGCCGGCTTTTTCCAGCATGTCATACTCAGGATTTAAGATGTCAGTCCCGCGTGATGCCCAGGTCGGTAAATACGGAATTCCCATTGCTCCGGCCGTCATGCGGTACAGCATCTGCTGATGACTGTAGTCCTCTATTATGACTGAGCGCTCTCTCATTTTACGGTCCAAACAATAAGGAACCTTGCCGTATAGTTCATGGCCAATCCAGCACGATTCCCAGACGGAGACCGCCCCAGCACCTACAAGAAGTTCCGCATGCGTGCCGGAATTAACTTCTACAAGATGTAATCCTTTCTTCTCCTGACGCAGCATCTCATAAATCGCCGCCATCGGACGACGCCAAATGACAAAACCGCTGAACGTAATCATGTCGTTATCCTGGATCATCTGCACCGCTTCTTGCAGAGAACAGCGCTTATCCACCATGATTTATCCCTCCTTGCTCCTATTCTATATATTTTGTTTCATAATATTATTTTTAAAGAAATTCTGAAAAATGTCTACTATGCATGTTTTTCTTTTTTCGTCAAGCATTCTTTATACTGAAGGAGCGCTTGTTTGCTTCATTGAAATAACTACCATTGGAAATGACGGAAAGAACGGCTGCTCTTTTTGTGGTACGAAGAAACAGAGAGAAAAGAAGTCTCCGAGGATATCCTCAGAGACTTCTTTTCATGTTTACGCTTGTGCGGCTTTACGCGCCTTCTCCGCCTGACGCAATTCGACGCGGCGAATCTTGCCGGAGGTCGTCTTCGGCAACTCAGACACAAATTCGATTTCACGCGGATACTTATACGGAGCGGTAATATTCTTCACGTGTTCCTGCAACTCTTTCACCAATGCTTCAGAAGCAGCGTTCGAGTCGCGCAAAATGACGAATGCCTTCACAATACTGCCTCGTACCGGATCGGGGCTTGCAACAACCGCGCATTCTTTAACGGCCGGATGCTTCACTAACGCGTCTTCTACCTCGAACGGTCCAATGGTATAGCCTGAGCTGATGATGATATCATCCGAACGTCCCTCGAAGAAATAGTAGCCGTCTTCATCTTCTTTCGCCTGGTCGCCCGTTAAGTACCAATCTCCGCGAAAAGCAGCGGCAGTACGTTCAGGATCGTTCAGATATCCTTTAAAAAGAGCCGGTACACTGCGGTGTACCGCAATGTCGCCTACCTGGCCGCGCTCGACCGGGTTTCCTTCTTCGTCAATGATGGCAATTCGGTTGCCCGGCGTCGGTTTGCCCATCGAACCCGGTTTTACTTCCATGTCTTTTAACGTACCGATCAGAAGCGAATTCTCTGTCTGCCCGTAACCGTCACGCACGGTAACCCCGAAATACTTCTTAAATGTATCGATAACTTCACGGTTCAGCGGCTCGCCGGCGCTTACCGTACTGCGAAGATGCTCCAATTTATACTGGTCAAGGCCCTCTTCCTTGGCCATAATCCGGTATTCGGTCGGTGTGCAGCATAATACATTGACCGAATACTTATCAAGCAGAGACAAATATTTTTTCGGCTCGAACTTGCCAAAATAAACAAGGCCAGTTGCACCGGAACCGAGCACGGAAATAAACGGACTCCAATTCCACTTTGCCCAGCCGGGACCGGCCGTAGCCCATACTACATCTCCATCCCGCACATCCAACCACAGCTTTGCTGCCACCGCCTGGTGTGCGTATGCCCAGCTGTGTGTGTGGATAACGCCTTTGGGATTGCCTGTCGTACCGGATGTGTAGTTAAGAAATGCGATATCATCGGCGCGTGTATTCTCGACTTCAAATTCTTCGCTTTGTCCCTCTATAACCTTGTCGAAAGAAATCCAGCCTTCCTTCGTTCCTCCGCATACGATAAACGTCTCCAGCGTACGGCAATCCGCCCTCACTTCATCGATACGGCTCACCAGATCATGATAGGAGATAACCGCTTTGATGCCTGCATGTGTAGCACGGTATAAAATATCTTTCGGCATTAGCATTTCCGAACCCGGAAGCACAATAGCGCCAATCTTCAGTGCCGCCATGTAGCTAATGTATGCCTGCTCGATACGCGGCAGGATAATCATGATTTTATCGCCTTTTTGAATGCCGAGTTCTTTTAGTCCGTTTGCCAGTTGGTTCGATACTTTACTTAATTGAGCGTATGTGAACTGCTTTGTCTCGCCCGCTTCATTCTCCCACAGCAAAGCCAACTTGTCCGGATCGGCGGCGTGTCGTTCGATGTCATTCACCATATTGTAGTACTCAGGTGCATGCAGTTGCAATTCGGTCATTCTCCATCTCCTCCAACTTCCATTTACTTTTTTAAGAACTGCAAACGTTTTCTAAGTAATGAAAACGTTTACTATAAACTAACTATTCCATCTTTTTTGTCATATTCCTGCTTTGTTTTTGAATAATTATCAGGAAAATATTTATTTCAAAATTTCGTCACAAGAATGGAAAAATGAGGAGAGAACGAGACAATGATTTTAATGTGGAAAAAGGCGAACGCCTTTTTCTTCCCTGGAGCTTATTTCCTCTCTCTCCTTCTTTTCTCATGATTTTCACAGAAAAAAGAAGCCGGCGAAATCGCCGGCTCCTATTACCAGATATTCATGTAATTATGCGCGACCACCCAGCTGTTGTTCAGCTAATTGAACAAGACGCTTTGTGATTTCGCCACCAACAGAACCATTTTGACGAGAAGTTGTGTCCGCTCCCAGTTGTACGCCGAACTCAGAAGCGATTTCATACTTCATTTGGTCCAGAGCTTGCTGTGCGCCAGGAACAACCAGGTTGTTTCTGTTACCTTGTTGTTGTGCCATGTTATTTCACCTCCTTATGTGGTGTATCTATAGAATGTCACCAACACGGAGGTTACATGCAACCCAAAAGCACAGTAAATGTTGGAAGGCTCCCGTAGATTAAAGAACGGAATGATACAGACGTTTACGCCACCAGATACCCACCGTCAGCACCAGCATAGTAAGCAACAGAGGAAACAGCCAATCAAGATAATAATACATAGGTGCAATACGCTGCTGTACTGCCTCTTCAGACATAACCATCTTGCCTGCCGTATAACTAAGAACACCCGCACCGATATAAATAAGAGCCGGCGCCCGGTCCATGAGCGCGGCCACAGCGTTGCTCCCGACCATCAAAAGCGGAATGCTAAGACCTAACCCGAACAGCAGCAGAACAAAGTCACCGTGTGCTGCTCCTCCAACCGCCAGCACATTGTCAAGACTCATAACAAAATCCGCAACGATAATTGTTTGCACCGCTCCAGCCAGCGTATGGCCGGCTTTAATATCCGAGGATTCCTCTCCTTCACCAATAAGCAACTTCAAAGCAATCCAGGCAAGCACAACGCCACCGACCGCCTTCAAATACGGAATAAGCAGTACCCACGTCGTCAGTGCTGTCAGCACAATGCGCAGTACAACCGCTCCCACTGTACCGTACATAACAGCCTTTTTCCTCTGGACAGGCGGGAGTCTCCGGCTCGCCATCCCGATAACTACGGCGTTATCGCCGCTAAGCACTACGTCAATAATAACGATATTAATAAATCCGATCCAAAACGACGCATCCATGAGTCCTGTCCACCACCTTCTAGCACTGAATATATTCAGTGCTGAGACGGGCTATACCAATTAAATTAGCTGATTCGGCAGTCTCTCTTTCCTCACTACTTGGCTGGAGAAGATAGCGGGGACGCAGCAGGTAGATTTACCTGCATTTTATGTTCATTCCAGTTGTTTGCATTAAAACCCGGATCGCGCTGTTTATAGAGCACGAGCAGCGTATAAATAACACTCCAGAGCAGAAACCCGGCAGGAATAAGCATCCACTTATGCTTTGTTTTTTTCTTTGCCTTATCCATGTAAACAGCCCCTTTCCATCCCCTCTTGCGTAACCTGTCACTATTGATGTCGAATCCAGATAGAATGCGCATCAAATTCGATAAGCCCTTCCTTCTTCAACTGACTTATAATCCGGCTTGCTGTCTCCCGGGTCGTGCCCACCATATCTGCCAGGTCCTGATGTGTCAGCTCCATTTTCAGTGAATAGCCTCCCGCCACCTCTGTTCCTCTGGATTTAGCCAGAGAAGAAAGCGTATTCATAATTTTTTCTTTCATATCTTTGCTAAGCACATCCGAAAGACGGCGTTGAAGGTCACGAATTTTCCCTTCCAAAATCTGTAGAAGGCGAATGCACAGCGCTGAGTTCCCTTTCAGCAGCGCCGTCAACTCCTGGACATTAATAGAATAGAGTAAGGATTCTTCCATCGCTTCCGCTGTCGCCGGATACGGACTGCCACCAAACATACCGATATGGGGAAACATATCTCGCTCGTACAGTACGTTGACAATCTGCTCCCGCCCGTCTTCAGTCGTTTTATATACTTTTACCGTCCCGTGCGCAAGCAGGTAGATGGCTGTGCAAGGCTCTCCCTCATAAAATAAAATTTCGCGCTTCTTTACTTTTTTATGGGACATTACGCCAACAATTGCGTCCCGCTCCTGCTCAGTCAGAGACGCAAACAGCGATACTGTACCGAGAAACTCTCGCAGCGACTTATGCTCCACCTATTCTCCCTCTCTTCCTTCCATGGAAAAACAGGGCGCCGCTAAAACAGCAGCGCCCCTGTTATTTTATCGCAATAATTTAATGAATTCACGCATAAAACCAGGCAAATCCGGCCATGCATGACCTGATACCAGATTTTGATGCGTATGTAGCGTTTTGTCAATATACGTCGCACCGCATGCTACCACATCCGGCTTGCATGCAGAATAGGCAGTGTACTCTCTTCCCTTCATTAAATCCGGCACAACAGACAACACTTGAGCGGCATGGCAAATGGCTCCGACCGGCTTATTCGCTTCAAAGAAATGGCGCACAATGCCCGGCAGACTCTCATCAAGACGAATATACTCCGGCGCGCGGCCGCCCGGGATAATGAGGCCGTCATACTGTGTGGGATCCACATCGGCGAACGCGGCGTGTGACTCTAATCCATATGCAGGTTTTTCTATATACGTCTCCATGCCTTCCACAAAATCATGGCTGACGGTTTGCAATTTCTTTACGGAAGGAGAGGCAATGGTTACCTCAAATCCCTCTTCCAAGCAGCGGTAATACGGATAAAAAATTTCCAGTGCTTCTACGGCGTCTCCCGTTATGATTAACACACGTTTGCTCATTGAATTCACCCCGTTTAAATAAAAATAGTGATGCTTCAGAACTCAGGTTTTGTTTTTACCCGACTTTTTATTATTTTCGACGGCACAGTGCGAATTCCTGCTTGCCCTTTACGCAAGGAATTTAAGAAGAGGTGGCAAACTATATAAAGAAGAAAGAGGGGATTTTAATGAGATTGTTTACCGCCATCGAACTCAGCCAAGAGGTAAAGCAGGAGCTTATACGTCTACAAAAAGAACTAAAAAACGGGCCGCTCGCGTGCCGCAGATGGCAAACAATGGCCCAAATGCATTTGACCCTGCATTTCTTTGGGGAGTGCTCCGCCGAACAAACCCAAGCCATAAAAAAGGAAATGGCACAGGCGACCGCTTCTGTTTCCCCCTTCTCCATACAGCTTACAAACCTTGGAGCGTTTCCGAATATAAAGCGGCCTCGCGTCGTCTGGGCGGGAATTGGCGGACAGATCGAAAATCTGCACGCGCTGCAGCAGTTATTAACAGATCGTTTTGTACAGGCACAGCTTTATAAAGAAGAGCGGAGCTATTCACCGCATATCACACTGGGGCGAGATCCGGATATGACAGGTGAAACGATACCTGTTGAGAAGTTGATCCAGATTCGCTCTATCGCCTGGCGTGTGGATTCGATTGTATTGTTTCAGTCGACACTTACCCGGTCAGGTCCGATTTACAAACCGCTGGTTACCTGTCCGCTTCTCGGCTCCTCTTGATGAGGTACGGTCACCGCGACACGGACTTTTTCAAACCGAAAAAACGGAGCCAATAGGCGCCGTTTTTTATGCTTTGCTATTATTTTGCGTTTACGTAAATACAACAGTCTTGTTCTTGTCAACGAGGATGCGGTCTTCGATGTGCCATTTCACGGCACGGGCTAGTACAATACGTTCGATGTGGCGTCCCTCTTTTTTCAGGTCGCTGACGTCGTCACGATGACTAACGCGGCTCACATCCTGTTCGATAATCGGACCGGCGTCCAGTTCCTCCGTCACATAGTGAGCGGTGGCACCGATAATCTTCACGCCGCGCTTGTGTGCCTGATCATACGGCTTACCACCGATAAACGCCGGCAGGAAGGAGTGATGAATATTAATCACCCGGTTCCGGTAGTGCTCAACCAGATACGGAGACAGAATCTGCATATAGCGGGCCAACACGATAAAGTCTACATTGCCCTCCATCAATTCACGCTGCCTTTTTTCAACTTCAAGCTTCGTTTCCGGCGTTACCGGCAGGTAATGGAACGGAATGCCGAGCGATTCTACCAGTTCGCGCGAATCCTCGTGATTGCTAATTACCATCGTGATTTCCGCATTCAAATCACCCGCGCGCCAGTTCCACAGGAGTTCCTGAAGACAATGATCCTCTTTCGATACAAAGATAACCATTTTCTTCGGCTGGCTCGCCCGGGTAATTTTCCAGTCTATTGCAAATTCATTCGCTATCGAAATAAATGCCTGACACAAATCGTCAATTTTATCTTCAAGACCTTCTTTAAAAAATTCAATCCGCATGAAAAACATGCCGCCTTCCGGATCCTGGGTATACTGATCGGACTGCAGGATATTGGCGCCGTTCTCGTATAAGAATCTAGATATCGCCGCCACGATCCCCGGACGGTCCGGGCATGCGATCAGCATGCGACCCACTCCCCGATATTTTTCCTGGAATACTGTTTTCACGTGCTGTGCAACCATCTCTTCTTAGCCTCCACACTTTATGTATAAGGTTATTTTTCTGACTATTATACCTTATTCCGGTTTCCCGGCAAAGAAAAAAGAGACAATAGCCTCGTCTCTTCTCTTCTTTTATCTTGACTATTCTTTTTCCAGGAGGCGGAAGAAACGTTCTTCCTGTACTCCGTTGTCTTTCGCGAAAATGCCGCGACGGGCAATCGTTCTTGTTTTGCTGCCCGGCTTTTTTACGCCGCGCATGCTCATGCACATATGCTCGGCTTCGATGACGGCAATCGCGCCAACGGGCTGAATTACCTGTTCAAGCGCGTCGACAATCTGGTTTGTAATACGCTCCTGCACTTGCGGACGACGCGCCAGAATTTCAACCAGTCGGGCAAATTTGCTTAAGCCCACAATCCGGCCATTTGGAATATATCCAATATGCGCCTTTCCGAAGAAAGGAACAAAATGATGTTCACATACACTGTAGAACGGAATATCCTGCACAATGACAATGTCGTTCGCGCCTTCTGCCGGGAATGTTTTCCCGAGTACCTCAGCCGGATCTTCATCCAGGCCGCTGAAAATTTCCCGGTACATCTTGGCGATGCGCTTCGGTGTCTCTTTCAAACCCTCGCGTTCCGGGTCTTCTCCAATCAAATGAATAATATCATAAAAATGTTTTTCAATCGGGTCAATAAATGTTTCACTGGACTTAACTGCTTCTGCGCGCATGGCGTTCATCTCCTTGATACATATATAGAACAGAGTGAGCAGTGCCAGCTGTCTGTTCTCATAAAAACAACCTATAGTATTTGTCTAAGAATTGCAAGCTTTAAATATTCTCTTCCACCATAAAAACAGGTGCAATATAAAAAATAAAAAAGGGAGGCAGTCTCCTCTTCTGGCCCTGCTCCCTCTTCTCACTTTATCTTAATCCTCTTAGACTTGCTGCTTCTTTCCTAATACGAGCCGCTCAAGCGCTTCTGCTACGCCGCTCTCGTTATTGGACGCAACCACCATATCCGCCTGCTCCTTAACGTCCACCGGGGCATTTCCAACCGCCACGCCGATACCCGCCATTGTAATCATATCCAGGTCGTTATAATAATTCCCGATGGCGATCGTATCGCTCAGAGGAATATCAAGATGTTTCGCCAGGTTGCTTAAGGCCGATCCTTTTGATGTGGTCTGGTCTATGATATCAATATATGACGGGCCGCTGCGAATCATACGTAGAGGAAGATTCATCGCCGCCAGCTCGTCGTATGCTTTATTCAACTGAGCGTCCGTGCCGAACAGCGTAAATTTAACCAGCGTATCTTTCATGCTGAGCGCATCTTCCACAAGCTTCGGTTGAGCCAGGTATTTGGCGTACATCGCCCGCACATCCTCCCTATCCAGGCTCTCCGTGTACATATCGAATGCCGTACAGAAATCGGTGTGAATATTCTCCGTCCGGCAGTAATCCAGCACATTCTTGAGCGAATCTATCGTAAATCCCACCTCATGCAAAATTTCTTTTGTGTTGGAATGGGACGTAACGGCTCCGTTATGGCAAATGAAATAACCGGCGATACCAAGCTCTTCAAGCAGCGGTGTCACACTAAACGGAGCGCGCCCGGAACAGAGGACAATCTGCACCCCTTCTTCTTCTGCGGCTTTTAGCGCGTTCTTGTTCTTCTCCGTTATTTTATAATCATCAGTCAATAACGTACCGTCTATGTCAATTGCAGCTAATTTATATGCCATGAGCATCCTCTCTCTATCCATGAATTCTTTCTTCCTCTATCATAACATACATAATTTAGCGGTTTTCACCCGAAAAAATATTAAGAAAATACGATTTTTTGTGCACTGGTCAAGTAAACCATGTACAATATCAATGGAGAATACTATGAAGCAAGGAGAACGCACTGTATGCACAGCAATTTGCGAACTTTTATTGAAGCATTGCGAAAAGAAAATGATATTGTAGAGATTGACGCTCCGGTTGATCCGAACCTGGAACTTCCGGAGATTCATCGGCGCGTCATTGATGAGGGCGGCCCGGCGCTTTTATTTACCAATCCGAAAGGAAGTTCCTTTCCGGTCATAACGAATCTGTTCGGTACAATGCGCCGCATAGAACTGGCATTCGGTCCCCGTCCGGAAAATCTGGTTAAGCAGCTTATCGGCGCAATGGACAAACTGCTGCCGCCGAAAATCGGAACAATATGGAAATATCGCACGCCGCTGTTAGACGTGGCCAAAACCGGTCTACGCACTGTCGGGAACGGCAAAGCGCCGGTGCTTGAAGTCAGGGAAGAAGCGGACTTGCATAAGCTTCCCGTTCTGACCGGCTGGCAACTTGACGGCGGCCCGTTCTTCACTCTGCCGCTGGTCTACACGGAACATCCGGAAACAAAAGAACATAATCTCGGCATGTACCGGATGCAGGTAAAGGAAAAGAATAAAACCGGTATGCACTGGCAGATTCATAAAGGCGGCGGCTTCCATCATCATGAGGCAGAAGTGCGCAATCAGGCGCTTCCGGTTACCGTATTTCTTGGAGGCCCTCCAGCATTGATTGTCACGGCCATTGCGCCGCTGCCGGAAATGCTGCCGGAATTAATATTCACTTCGTTTCTTATGGGCGATAAGCTGGATGTAACACAAGTGCAGAACCACGCACATAAACTCATTGCCCAGGCAGAATTTGCATTCTGCGGTGAAGTACCGCCGCATGTGCGCGAGCCGGAAGGACCGTTCGGTGATCACTACGGCTATTATTCATGGACGCACGATTTCCCTGTGTTCAACATCAAACAGGTGTACCGCCGCAAAGATGCGATTTATCCGGCCACCGTGGTCGGTAAGCCACGGCAGGAAGATTATTTTATCGGCGACTACCTGCAGAGCCTCCTATCCCCGATGTTCCCGGTGGTAATGCCTGGTGTAAAAGCCCTGTGGACGTACGGAGAAACGGGATTCCATTCACTGGCGGGCGCAATCGTACGGGAGAGTTACTACCGCGAAGCGATGGCGCATGCATTCCGCATTATGGGTGAAGGCCAGCTGACGCTTACCAAATTCTTGATGCTAACGGACACGCCTTGCAATTTGCAGGACTTCCCACGATTCCTGGAGACGATACTCGCACGCTTCAATCCGCAGCGCGATTTACTGATTGTACATGATACGTCTATGGATACACTCGATTATACGGGTCGTAAGTTCAACCATGGCAGCAAAGCGATTATGCTTGGCATCGGCGAGCCGATTCGTGAGCTTGCGTATGAATACACAGGCAATATGCTTCCGGGCATCGATAAACTTAAAGCATATTGCGGCGGATGCCTGGTTATCTCCGGCAAATCTTATGCGGAGGATGAGCAGCTTCCTTCCGTATTGATCGAACATGCACAATCCCAGCTGGCTGACTGGCCGCTCGTATTCCTGGTCGATGACGCGGATGACATTGTCGATCAGACGTCATTCCTCTGGACAACATTTACTCGCTTTGATCCGGCGCATGATGTATACGCCAAAACGAAGCTCAGTCATAATAAAGTGCAGTTTGAAGGTCCGATTGTCATTGATGCGCGTATGAAGCCGTTTTATCCGGACGAGCTTGTGCCGCGTGAAGATATCGTCGATCTGGTGGATCGCCGCTGGAACGAATATTTTCCTCAAAAATTTTGAAACCAAACTGAAGTGCGTCCGTATCTAATACATGTATCAAGATTTCAGAGGGGGGTTTACACAACCTATGAAAAAAATTCTTACGCTATTCATGGCTGTCGCGCTCGTATTTAGTACCGGGGCTTTCGTGAATGTCGACCACGCTGACGCCAAAGGAAGAAAATCATACAATTCCGGCACGAAAAACTTCCAACCTGGAAGCGGCCAAAATTCTAACATTTCCAACCAGAACTCGGTCGTAAACAGCCCGGCTAAAAATACAGCACCGGCTAAGAGCACCACAGCACCGACTCAAAGCAAAAGCGGCGGCCTGATGAAAGGCTTACTGTTCGGCGGCCTGGCAGGACTTCTGCTCGGCGGATTGCTCGGCAATCTGGGTTCGCTTGGCGCCATTCTCGGTTTGCTTATTAATGTTCTGTTTGTCGTTATGGTAATCGCCATTATCCGCAAATTGTATGTGGCCTATAAAACGAAGAAGAAAGAACAGGAAGCGAACATATGGAGAAACTAAAGCTGTCGGAACAGGATATCGTAAACGCGCTATGCCTGTACATTGCGGACAAAAAACAAATCAGTCCGCATGATGTCAGCGTTGAATTAATGTGGGATGAAGACTATGGCTTCTCCGCATCAGCCATGGAAAACGGCCGCACACAGATGCTTATTCAAGCTAATATGATTGAAGCAATTCGCTTCTGGCTTCGTCACGAACTTCACCGCGACCCTTTTGCGGCCAGCCTCGAGCTGGTGCTCGACGATGATGAAGGAATTATCGCGTTTGCCAACTACTATAGATAAGCACAGAAAAAAGCACGGGATTACACCCGTGCTTTTTTCTGTGAAAATTGTGA
>NZ_DFMZ01000111.1:27660-31388 GCF_002375825.1 Aneurinibacillus sp. UBA3580 | reverse complement strand
ATTTATTCAGCAAGCCCTAATTAACTCTATATTAACAGTATACATGAGGATTTTTTACTATTGTTACCAAAGACCATATTACCTTATTTTTCTATAATAATAAATATAAAAAGCACCTACATTCACTGTAGATGCCTAAATCTTATCACTATTCTCTTGATTAAATGCAGCCTAAGAATAAGAAAGGCCAAGCGAACCTAACCATTTTAAAATTCTTTCTTTTGCATATTGCTTTTCGTATTCATACCACTTCTCTTCAATACCAAACATAATCACTTTGTCCTTAAATCTTCTAAAAGGGTTTCTTCCATCAAGTGCATCAAACAACTTCCCGGCCACATTGGGGTCCTGTTCTTTTGCAAACATAAACATTAGGTCATATGCTTCAGATGTTGTGATTTGTGGGATTATCACTAGATCCTCTGTGGCTTCCTCATCGTCCCAGTCAATTCCTGGTTCTCCTGTTAAGTGATCAGGAGCATCAATAAGAATTTCCCCTGTTTTTACATTTAACACGCTTGACATTTCTTCACTTCTAAACAAAAAAGCATCGATCAATTCATCCATTAACTCCACAATCATTCTCATCCTTCATCTCTCATAATTTTACTCATCCTTCAAATATAGCCTTACCACGCACTCCACATGCGAAGTATGTGGAAACATATCTACCGGCTGCACTTCCACCGTCCTGTATCCCCCATCTTCAAGGATGCGAAGGTCACGGGCCAGCGTAGCCGGATTGCAGGACACGTAGACGACGCGCTCCGGCTTCATTGCCACAATGGTATCAAGCAACTTCTCATCACAGCCCTTGCGCGGCGGGTCCACCACCATTACATCGGCAGCGTTGCCTTCTTCATACCACTTCGGAATCACCGTCTCGGCCTCACCGGCCGCAAACGTTACGTTATTCATCCCGTTGAGCCGGGCGTTTCGCTTTGCATCCTCAATCGCATCCGGCACAATCTCTACACCAAACACATGCTTCGCCTTCTGCGCTAAAAACAGCGAAATCGTTCCGATGCCGCAGTACGCGTCGATAACATTCTCTTCGCCTGTCAACGCGGCATATTCAAGCGCCTTACCGTACAGGCGTTCTGTCTGTACCGGATTCACCTGATAGAACGAGCGGGCCGAAATCGCGAAGGTAACGTCACCGATCGTATCGTAAATATACTCTTCGCCCCACAATACACGGGTTTCGTCACCGAAGATAACATTTGTCTTCTTCGTATTGATATTCTGCACGATGCTGGTTACCCCGGGAACGGAACTTACCAGCTCATTCACCAGTGCATCCCTGTTCGGAATTTTTTCTCCATTCGTTATGAGGACAATCATAATTTGCCCGGTGGCAAAGCCGACCTTGGTGACGACGTGCCGCAATAGACCTCCGTGCGTCTCCTCATTATAAGCGCGCACACCGTGTTTGCCCGCGATTTCTTTCACACGTGCAACGACTTCATCGCTTTTTTCATGCTGGATCAGGCACGCTTCCATGTCGATGATTTCGTGCGAACGCTGGGCGTAGAATCCACCGATAAGCCCTCCTTCTTCCTCGCCGATCGGCACCTGAGCCTTGTTTCGATAGCGCCACGGCTCTTCCATTCCGATGGTCGGATGCACGGGAACGCCTTCAATCTTGCCGATGCGGCGCAGATTATCTTCCACCAGCTTGCGTTTAAATTCAAGCTGCGCCTGATAGTCCATGTGCTGCAGCGTACAGCCCCCGCAACGTTTATAGATGGGGCACGGCGGAACTGTTCTGCTTGCGGCAGGTTCCACAATCTCCATCAAACGGGCGTACCCAAACTGCTTCTTCAATTTGGTCGCCTTCGCCTGAATTCGCTCGCCTGGCAGCGCGCCCGGCACGAACAGCGTATATCCTTGATAACGCCCCACTCCATTGCCCTCATGCGATAAATCTTCGATAACCAGCTCTACCGTCTCGTTTTTTTCAAGCGGCAGACCGGATACGCCGGCCGCGGTGGCCCGTTTCTTTCTACGTGATGTATTTGCCAAAGTGATTCACCTGTATTTCGTAAATTTTACCGAATAAGCTGGATGTGACGCGGCAGTGCCGTAAACGTACATGGAAGGCGACTGCCAAGTTCACCGTCCAGATTAAGATCGACTTGCTTGGCCGATGTCGCTTTTAGCTGTTTCGCCTGAAAATAGACAACGTTCGGGTGTTTGAAATGATCTCCCTTGAGCGCCATGGTCACGATGCGAATAAATTCCGGTAACGACGTTTTCTTCAGGACAATGCAGTCAAACAAACCATCATCAAGCTTTGCGTTCGGAGCCAGCTTCTCAAATCCGCCTACGGAGTTGCTGTTGGCGATTAAGAAAAGCATAATTTCTTCGTCAATCACCCGCCCATTCGCTTCAATCCGTACATGCATGGGCGAGAGAAACGGCAGTTTCTCAATGCCTTTGATGTAATACGCAAGCTGTCCCAGCATCGTCTTGACTTTGCTGGGGACTTCGTAGGTCAGTGTGGTCAGCATTCCACCCGCGGCAATATTAATAAAATATTTATCATTAATCTTTCCGATATCGATAGGAGACGGCTTCCCTTTGGCAATAACACTGACCGCTTTCATAATCGACCGGGGCAGACCAATCGCGCGGGCGAAATCGTTAGTCGTTCCCGCCGGGATAATACCCAGCGCGGGCCGATAGCGCTGTTCGGCAATGCCGTTAATCACCTCATATACCGTACCGTCCCCGCCCGCGGCAATCACCAGGTCAAAGCGGTTTTCTACCGCCCTGCGCGCTGCCAGCGTCGCATCTCCCCCGCATTTGGTCGCATGACATGACGTCTCATAGCCCGCTTCCTCCAAAACATTTAATATGTCAGGAATCCGCTTGCGGACTTCTTCTCGTCCCGCAGAAGGATTATAGATAAGCCGAGCACGTTTCAATAGTATCCATCCTATCCACAAATTTTCTATGTTATATCATACCTTCTTTTTCCCATTTTTAAAAGGCAAGGACTTTTTTAAATGAAGATTACTGTTTTATCATCTTCGTAACCATTTTTTCATTTTAACTGTATGGCAAAGTGAAAGTCACAGCAGTTCCTCGTCCTTTACGGCTGCGAATATTAATGGTACCTCCATGCATCGCAATGATTTTTTGGGAAACGGGAAGTCCAAGTCCCATCCCTACCTCTTTTGCGGAAAAGAAAGGATTGAATGCCTGGGAAAGAATATAAGCGTCCATCCCTTTTCCATCATCTTTAAAACATACGTATGCTGTTTCATCACTCACTTTTGTTTGAATCGTAATACACATGGTAGGTTTTTCTTTAGCTTCAATGGAATTTAAAAACAGGGAAAGCATTACCTGCACAATTTGTGCAGCGTCAATATAAAGCGGATATTTGTTCAAATCAGGAGAAAGATCGAGTATAATATCTGTATTTTGCACCATCAACTGCCTTAACACTAGATACCGAAACTCTTGTACCAGATGATTAATATACGTGTACTGTCTTTGAGGGGTAAACGGCCTTGAAAAAAGCAAAAAATCACTGATAAATTTATTTGCACGGTCAATTTCCGGTATTAAAATATTTAAAACGATATCCAACTTTTCTTTTTCGGCTCCTTCTGTTTCCAGGAAATATTGGAGATATCCGCGTACAGTCATTAAAGGATTTCTTATTTCATGGGCCAGTTTCATTCCAACGTTACCTATGAAAGGCAACCGCTCTTCCT
>NZ_DFMZ01000111.1:0-27562 GCF_002375825.1 Aneurinibacillus sp. UBA3580 | reverse complement strand
ACCGCTCTTCCTCTATCTCTTCCTTGCATGTAAACTCATTCATTCTATTCTCCTTCTCCTTCTCTATCTAGTTAACATAAGAAACACTACGCTTTTGCGGCTTTACTTTTCATCAAAGAAGCGAGTCCAATCAAATTGCAGGGTTGCAGCTATTTTTTGTGCCACCGGTACACTCGGGGTCCGCACCCCGTTCTCAATTTGCGTATAATAAGCTCGTTGTATGTTTACTGCCGCCGCAACCTGTGCCTGTGTATACTTTTTTCCTTCTCTTATTTCGACCAGCCATTTTCTTTGCTTCAAATTCACCGTCCCTCTCTTCCTGTGGCAATAAGCAACTTTTTCCTTAATTTTACTGTACATTTTCATAGAAAACAATGGAATTTGTAACTTATCGCTACAAATATTTTTATGTAGCATTTTGCTACAGTATAATAAATCGGAATAAAAAAGGGAGGGATTGTTCTGTTAGGTATCCGATTAAAGCAGCTTCGCCAGCAAAAACGTTTGACCCAGGAAGAAACGGCGAAACTTCTCAATATTTCCCGCGGAACTTATGCACATTATGAAATCGATAAACGACAGCCTGATTTTGTGACACTTGAAAAATTGGCCGACTTTTTTGGCGTCTCAATCGATTATCTCCTCGGACGCGTCGATGATCCCCATCCCCTTCCCCAGCTTCTTCGCGACCCTTCCATTAATATTTCCGCTTATGAAGGGTATCAGGATCTTTCGCCAAAAGAACAGGAAATCGTTAAAGAGCAAGTTCGCCACACAATAAAAATGTTAAAAGAATTAAAAGAAAAAAATAAGCAATAACGCTTCGGCTTGTACAATCAGCAAAGACGAAGGTTATTGCTTATTTTTTACCCTTTACGAAAAAACTGTATAAAGATTATACGACCATGCTTTTATAGTGCCCGATCCAAAAGGTCCATAATATGGACCGCTTCCATCTGGTCTTTCATGCCGGCACGGATAATGCCCTGCTTCATTTGCAGGAGACAGCCCGGATTGGAAGTGACGATAATGTGTGCTTTCGTCTGCCGGACATCCTTCATTTTGTCATCGAGAATGCGCATCGACATATCGAAGTTCGTAATATTGTAGATGCCCGCCGAGCCGCAGCAGCTGTCCGCATTTATCATCTCGATATATTCGACACCCGGAATGCTGCGGATAAGCTGACGCGGCTGATTACGGATGCCCTGCCCGTGCGCTAAGTGGCAGGAATCCTGATACGTAACGCGCACGTTCAGTTCTTTCTTGAATGTAAGCTCCGGCAGCTCTGCCAACAACTCGTTGGCGTCGCGCACCTTCGATACAAACTTCATGGCGCGCTCTTTCCACTCCGGTTCGTCATGGAACCAGTGATGATACTCTTTCAGCGCCGCCCCGCATCCGCCGGCGTTATTCACAATGAAATCGACACCGGCCTTCTCGAACGCTTCAATGTTGCGTTTGGCGAGATCTACGGCTCCGTCCTTTTCCCCGGCGTGCGCATGCAGCGCGCCGCAGCACGCCTGATCGTCCACAAATACGACTTCGCACCCCGCTTTGGTGAGAACGCGTGCGGTTGCCTGATTCGTCTCGTAAAACATGACGTCCATGATACAGCCTTTGAACATGCCAACCTTCAATGTCGCCTTTTGCCCTTCTGGCTTCATGACTTTTTGACGCTTCTTGCGTTCCGCAGGAGAGGCGACTTTGTCGACAGCCTGCTGCATTTCCGCCATCGGACGCGGCAGAATATTAATCAACCCGGTTTTTTGCGCCATCGTCTGCAGGCCCGCAGACTGTGCTGCCCAGAGTGCCGTCCCCAGCTTTTCGATACGCTCGGGATGCGGGAAGACCTTATTGAAGATAATATCGCGGATAAACGGCGCTTTTTTCTCTTCTTTCTTCCGGGTCTCCACCACTTCGCGCGCGGTTTCTACAAGGCTTCCGTATGGTACGCCTGCCGGACAGGCCGTTTCGCAGGCCCGGCAACCCAGACACAGATACATGTTAGCTTCGAATTCATTATCCACCTCAAGCGACTCCTGCGCGACCCCTTTCATCAGGGCAATCCGACCGCGCGGGCTCGCTACTTCCTTGCCGGTTTGACGATACGTCGGACAGGCCGGCAGGCAGAAGCCGCACTGCATACAGTTCATGATTTCGTTCATATCAAACTTGCCTAAAAGCGAGATATTCGTCGATTCGCAGCCCGGTGTTGTGCTGTTCTGCGGTTTAGTTGTGAGCGTGTTCATGTTCGCATCCGCACCCATTGGTGTTCACGACCACCCTTCTTCTTGCGCTTTTCGCAAAAATTTTGCCAGGATTCATAATGCCATACGGATCAAATGCTTCCTTAATCCGTCTCATCAAGTCCATGCCGACCGGTCCGACTTTCAAATCGAGATAGCCGGCTTTTGCCATACCGACGCCATGCTCTCCGGTAATCGTCCCGCCAAGCTTGATTGCGGCATGGAAAATTTCTTCAAACGCCTGCTCGACGCGATGGATTTCTTCTTTATCCCGCTCGTCCGTCAGGCATGTCGGATGCAGGTTGCCATCACCCGCGTGACCGAATGTACAGATTTGCAATCCATATTTATTGGCAATAATATCTACTTGATCGACCATCTCGGCCAGATTGGCCCTTGGTACGGTCGCATCTTCAAGAATTGTCGTCGGCTTTACCCGTGCCAGCGCAGACAATGCGGAACGGCGCGCCGCCATCAGACTTGCGCCTTCCTCTGCCGTCTGTGCAGTGCGAACTTCCGTCGCCCCTTCGGAACGGCAGATATCGGCAATGCGCTCCATGTCGTGCTCGACCTGCCACTGCGAACCATCCTGCTCAATGATGAGCATCGCTTTCATATCAAGCGGAAGGCCGATGTGCGCGAAATCTTCCACTACGACCATCGTAGCCTGATCGAGGAACTCCAGCGTGGCTGGAATGATTTTCGCCGCGATAATGCGCTGCACGCTGCGCGCTGCCGATGTCAGATCATTATAATAGGCGACCATTGTTTGTTTAGCCGCCGGAAGCGGTAACAATTTTGCGGTGATTTCCGTAATGACCGCAAGTGTTCCTTCCGATCCGACCAGTAGCTTCGTTACGTCATAGCCTGCCACGTCTTTGGCATTCTTCCCGCCGACCCGCAGCACCTCGCCGTTCGGAAGCACTGCTTCCAAACCCATGATATAATCCTTCGTGACCCCGTATTTCAGGCCGCGCATGCCGCCCGCACATTCAGCTACGTTGCCGCCCATCGTGGAAATTCGCATACTCCCCGGATCCGGCGGATAGAACAAGCCCACCGCCTCTACCGCTTTGTGCACGTCCGCCGTAATGACACCCGGTCCGAACGTGGCGGTCAGGTTCTCCTGATCAATTTCTTTAAACTCATTCAGACGGTTCATATTCAATACAATGCCGCCTTCGACCGGCACTGTGCCGCCGCACAGGTTCGTGCCTGATCCGCGCGACACAATCGGAATCCGATGCTTGCTGGCCACCTTCATAATCGCGGACACTTCTTCGACGCTGGCCGGAATGACAACCGCGTCGGGCATCGCTTGATACAACGGTGTTGCATCATAAGAATATACGTATAATTCATTTGGTGAATCTAAAAAATAATCTTTACCGACAATGCTGCGCAGTTCGCTTTTTATTTGCTGGTCCACAACTGTCCTCCTCCTTGCTATTCAGCAGGTCATCAGATGAATTTATTATTAACTCTACCATAGTTTCAAAAAAAATTGTAGAGTATTAAAGAAAGCGTGTACGAAATTAAGAAAAGAAAAATCACAAGGAGAACCAAGAGAGCATGAGTTTAATTAAGAAAAGCTACCAGATTGTAGCAGAAGATTTGCAGAAGATGATTGAAGAAGGAATGCTGAAGCCGGGTGCACGAATAAAAACAATCGACAAACTGGCCGAACAATACGGGGTCGGCAAATCGACAATCCGCGAAGCGCTCAGCCAATTGAAAGCACGCGGTTTGATCGAATCCCGGCAGGGTGAAGGCACATTCGTCAAAAGCGACGCCACAGCCGCATTGAAAAAGCTGTCTACATTGACCGTCAGCAATCATCAGGAACTCACCCACCTGCTGCAGGTGCGCAAAATTATCGAGACCGGCTGTGCCGAGATAGCGGCGCTTGCCCATGATGAAAAAGATGAAGCGATGCTGCGTGAAATTGTAAACAACATGGCACTCTGCGGCGATAACGAAGAAATGTCCCGCATTTATGACATTCAATTCCACATGGCGATTGCCCGCGCGACAAAGAATCCATTCCTGAATAATATGATGGAGAGCATCTCGGAAGTAATGAACTATACAATCCGGGACAGCCGCAATCTGTGGCTGTACAGCAAAGACGGATCAGCCAGCCGTCTATACCAGGAGCATATGGAAATTTTCGAAGCGATCCGCAGCCGCGATCCTAAAAAAGCGCGCCGCATGCTGGAAAGACACCTGACCCGAGTAGAGAAAGCACTGGAAGCCAATCTTTTATAAATAAGCGGCAATCGTCTCTTCGATCCACCGTGCTATGCGGGCATCGGGGAGATACGCCTTTCCATTATATCGATGCACAATTCCATCCAATTTTCCCGGCATCGCTTTTTCCGTATAATAGCCCGGGCTTAAAAACACAGGCACGATAAGCAGGCGGTTTTTCTTCGACACTGCCCGGGCACGGCGTGCGAGCGTATCGGGATGAATGGTTGCATACGTGGCTCCGTTAAGGCCAAGCTCACGCCGCAAACCGGAGGCCAGCCGTCCCAGCATCCTCTCCCATCGTTCTTTAAAACCGGGTACATCGCTGCCATGCGCGGCAAGCAGCAGCACTTCCTCCGCCGGATTGTCGGACAGCTCCTGTACGCGATCTCGTAGAATTTCGCGGATAATCGGATGATCATCCATCGGTTCCGCCCAGATAACACGAGCCCGAATGAGAAGAGGCTTTAAGTCTGTCTCCACTCCCGGTTCGTCGATAAGTCCGAGGGCGTATTGAATTTCGCTTAAATGGGTGCTGCCGCTCGAGACAAACAGCGGGATGGCAAGAATCTCTTCTACTCCCTTCGCCTCCAGTCTCTCTATTCCCTTTTGGATTGTCCTATCTTCCACCATACCAAGAAAAGCGGCTTCCGTAGGCAGCCTGATTTTCAGTTGGTTAAGCAATCCGTCAATTTTCTGTACCCAGCTTATATTGGGCGATCCATGACTGATAACAAGCACGCCGCGTGTCATCCTTCTCCCTCTTTTCTTATTAAACCCAGTTATTTACTAAATTTTAATGCTTATTTCAGCAAATGAAAAGCCTGAAATACTTTTTCCAAGCATTTCTCACGCTGTAATCATCAATTTAGCCGTGCCGCTTGCTCTCCGAAAGAGCTGTTACGGATTGAGCCCACAACGATGACAGCCGAATAAAACTGGCTGGGTCCCATATCACGGACAGCGAACGAGCGTTCATGTCGCTCTTTTCGAAACGACACAAATACCACCGTTTATGTCGTGAAAGCCCACTCTTAAAAATCCACTAAAAAGTCGATTCCTTAGCGTACAGGAAATCGGCTCCAATCTCATTTCAAAATTGATCGTTCGTCCATTATAATTAATTTTTTCTTATTACAATTTCAAGACGTTGTTTAAATCCCTCATTTATTTTTCGTATTTTGTTCCATTTTTCCTCAATTCGTTTATCTAGACTTTTTTCAGAAACAGCAACAAAAATTATTTTCTCTTTTCCCATATCAGTTTTTCCTTTTGAGAGCTGCTTCATGCTGAATAGAACGGGAAGAAAGTAACTCGATTACACTGCGCTGTTCTTCCTGTGCATTTGCCACCTGGCGCACTTCACTTTTGATTTCTGTAGCAGTGTGATCAAGTTTGTCAAGGAGCTTCTCTGCTAGTCCATCTATTTGATTCCTTACATCGTTTTTCAAATCATTTTGACCGGATTCGAGTGCTTCCATCCTTTTTTCAAGTCTACTTTGACCCTCTCTAAGTGACTGTAACTCAGAAAGAATTTGCTTCAACATTTCTTCCACTTTCGGTCCCTCACTTCAGTTTTCTTGTTGCAATTTTATCATAAAATCAATAAAACCTTCCTCAAAACTTTTCCCTTACTAAAACTGGCTAATCAACACGTGTGACACCATCCTTTACTTTATTTGTTAGAAAAATGATAGTGTTTATCAGTTTGTATGAAAACTAACCGTACAACAGGCGCCACAGATTGGAATAATAGAGTTACAGGAACGGTTAATTTTTGGAAGGCTAGGGGGTATACTATAAGCGTTACAAGAACTTCACCTAGTTTTACTAACTTATAGGACAGAAATTAATATGTAATCGTTCATGATACGTGGTCAACAACACCTAAGGATGTTTATTTATATGTCGGGAACCTTTCTTCCTGGTACGAAACTGTAAAAGTAGTGCCACAGTAAAATTCAACTTGGCATACTGTAAGGGGGGGTTGAACTGAGAAGGATAATAATACTGTCTATTGTTTGCTTTATTTTGATTAGCTGTTCAGGACCTTTAGGCAAGACAAATGATTCTTCTGATGCACCAGGCACTGTCGCTGTATCAAGAGAAAAAGCTGAAAAAACAGCCGTGCAATATTATGGGTTAACCCAAGTTTCAGATATACAGTTAAGACATCTAAAGGAACAAGAAATAAAACTTTTAACAGAAAAGCAAAAGAAATTTACACCAATATATTATGTTATATCAGGAAGCAAAAAGGGAGAAAAGTATCTGGTTTTTATTTCATCTCAAAATGAAGATGATCACTTCATAAGTAAACAATAAATCCTAAACTTGTATCCCGGATTTCTTGGCTAATTTTTAAAGAACGCCAGGAAGTAAATAGTGTTGTAGTTCTTGTGAAAACAAAGTAAGTTCTTCGGGAATTGTGAGATTAATAAAAACCATTATCCTCTACCTCATTATTTAGAGAAAGAATAGTGGTTTTTTGGGTAGAAGGATTTCTTAGTTTGATGGGGATGGGAGCAAACTATTAGCAGCGATTTTTAAGAAAAGAGTCTTGTAAAAATAAAGATAATGCTCCTAAAGGTTAACTAAGACCGGACAGCTACCAGATTTCTTTCTCTGCATCGCTTCTTGCTCCAGCAACAGACCGTACGTATCCGGGAGGCGGTCCCGCAAAAATTGAAGCAGGTTTCGAGCAAAATCAATTTCTTATTTATTAATCTCCTGAATAATAATACCTTCCTCATCATCCAGCGATTACATAATATCTCCCATCCAGTTGCTGATAAATCCTCCCGTAAAATGTCATGTCTTTTTCGTGTCCAACACGGTTTAAGGCCGCAATAAACACACCGTCCGAAACACTATTGGCAGATATTTAAAACAGAAAACTAAACAACACTACACCTCTATAACAGCATAATAACCAGTCTAAGGGGTAAATTATGAAGCATCCGTGATGGACTTGGCTACATTATGATTCTTGACCATGTTCTTCACTTGCAAGTCTTCCGTGCTGATGACTTGGTTTTCGCGAATCAGCTTGGTAGACAGCTTGTGAAGGAAATCATGACGGGCGTTGGTAATCTTCTCGTGAATTTTAGCTACTTTGATGCGTGCTTTGCGCCAATTCGCCCCACCTTTGGTTCGTCGGCTCATGGTTCTCTGGGCTTTCGCTAATTGCTTCTCATACTTTCTGAAATACTTCGGAGCCTTTTCTTTCTCGCCATCAGAAAAAATGGCGAAATCTTTTAAACCGAGGTCGATCCCCACTGCTTTTTCTTGATCTACTGGAACATAGGGACAGTCGTTCATTTCACAAAGGATGGAAACAAAGTATTTTCCAGAGGGATTCCGACGAATGGTAGCAGAAAGAATACGACTTTCGACTTCTCTGGACTTCGCAAACTTTACCCAACCGAGCTTAGGGAGCTTGATCTTATTTCCTATGATACTGACTTCAGGCCATTGGTTTTTCTTTTCAATCTTCGTTGTGTAGGATTGTACAGGGTTCTTCTTACTTTTAAAACGAGGTGCATCATTTTGCTTTTTGAAAAAGCGATCAAAAGCATCGGCTAGATTTCGTAGTGAGGACTGCAAAGCATGGGCATCTCCTTCTTTTAGCCATTCTACCTGTTTTTTCAAGGATGTAAGGAGATTAGCACAAGTGTTGTAGGTGAGTCCCTTCCCCGTTTCTTTGTATGTATCATTCCATTTCGCTAAGAAGTGATTAAAAATAAAGCGACTAGAACCAATGGACTTGTTAATGAGAATGGCTTGCTCTTTGTTTGGATACAGACGAAACTTGAATGCCTTGTGCATTTTTTCACCTCACTTGGTTCCTTGGTTTTCAATGTACTGTTTCACCACATGGATTGGAGCACCGCCTGTAGTGAGCAGGCAGAAACTTCTTGACCAGAAATACTCTTTCCACAACTGCTTTCTCACATGAGGAAACTCTTTTTTGATGATACGAGAACTGGCACTTTTGTAAGCATTGATGAACTTAGAAAGTTCTGTTTTGGGATGTGCTTTGAACAACGCATGAACATGATCTTGATTGTGATTCCATTCTAGCAATGTGATATTGTATTTCTCACCAATATCCATAAACATCTGCTTTGCTTTTTCAGATACAGCCGTGTTGATTACCTTACGACGATACTTAATCACTAGCACGAGATGATAATTCAGACTGAACACCGAATGATTATTACTGTCTAATTTCATGTGAAATCAATCCTTTTAACTATTAAGACTGATTATACAACAAGAAACAAAAAAGGCAAATGTTCAGAACAAATGCCTTTCGGCTAACGCCAAACCGAAATTCACCACCCACTTAGCTGACGCTTGAAGTGGGAGTACTCTTTCGAAAGACTGATAGAATTGCTACTTTCATTTTTTACAACAAAAAGGAGTTGTCCCATAACTGATGGACAACCCTTTCTTTATACTGCAAACTATAGCTTGCTCAGCGCATCGCGCAGCAGTTGGTTCACCACGCCCGGGTTTGCTTTCCCTTTGGACGCTTTCATAACCTGGCCAACCAGAGCTCCGATCGCCTTCTCTTTACCGGCTTTGAAATCCTCCACAGCCTGCGGATTTTTGGCGATGACTTCATCCACCATCTGCTTAATCGCGCCTTCGTCGCTAATCTGGACAAGACCCTTCTCTTCAACAATCTTCTCCGGATCTTTTCCGGACTCCACCATTTCCTTGAAGACTTTCTTGGCAATGCTGTTGCTGATGGTGCCTTTTTCGATCAGCTTAATCATCTGACCCAGGCTTTCCGGTGTCATCTGAATGTCTTTCATTTCTTTTTCGTTGGCGTTTAAATATCCAATTAGATCGCCCATAAGCCAGTTGGCCACCGACTTGGCATCAGCGCCCGTCTGTACGGCAGCATCAAAGAAATCAGAAATGTCTTTGGACATCGTGATAACGCCTGCGTCATATTCCGGCAGACCGAATTCGGACATGTAGCGCTGTCTACGCGCATCCGGCAACTCCGGAATGGTGGCGCGAATTTCTTCCACCCATTCACGGCTGATTTTTAGCTTAATGAGATCCGGATCCGGGAAATAGCGGTAGTCGTGCGCTTCTTCCTTGCCGCGCATCGATACGGTGCGGCCCTTCGCTTCGTCCCAGCGCCGGGTCTCCTGCACCACTTCGCCGCCGTCGCGCAGAATATCGGCCTGACGCACCTCTTCATATTCGAGTCCGCGTTGCACGTTACGGAACGAGTTTACATTTTTTAATTCGGCACGAATACCGTACTCTTTCTGACCTACCGGACGAAGACTAATATTAGCATCACAGCGCAAAGAGCCTTCTTCCATTTTCAGATCAGATATTTCACAATACTGTAAAATCGCTTTTAATTTTTCCAGAAAAATACGCGCTTCTTCCGGGGAACGAAGATCCGGTTCTGATACGATTTCCAGCAAGGGCGTTCCGACACGATTGTAGTCTACCAGAGACGCATATCCGCTTGCCGCATGCATTAGCTTGCCCGCGTCCTCTTCCAACTGGATACGCGTAATACCGATATGTTTTGTCTCACCGTTCACTTCGATATCTACCCGGCCGTTCTTGCCGATGGCTTTGTCAAGCTGGGAAATCTGATATGCTTTTGGCAAATCAGGATAAAAATAATTCTTCCGGTCAAATACGCTTTCTTCCGCAATTTCACAGTTTAGCGCAAGTGCCGCTTTCATTGCATATTCTACCGCTCGCTTATTCAATACGGGCAAAACGCCCGGATGCCCCAAACAAATCGGGCACGTATGCGTATTAGGCGGCGCCCCGAATTCGGTGGAGCAGCCGCAGAAAATTTTCGATTTCGTGGATAGCTCGACGTGAATCTCCAGCCCAATGACGGTTTCGAATTCCATGGTTCCGTACCCCCTTACAGCTCAGGACGAGCCTTGTGATAGTCTGTATTTTGCTCATAGGCATGCGCGACGCGCAGAATCGTGGACTCGTCAAACGCTTTCCCGATAATCTGCAGTCCGATCGGCAGGCCGTTGCTCGCAAAGCCACAAGGCACGCTGATGGCCGGAATGCCGGCCAGGTTCACCGGAATGGTGCAGATGTCTTCTAAATACATCGTCAGCGGGTCATTGACTTTCTCGCCGATCTTGAACGCGGTCGTCGGCGCGGTCGGTCCGATGATCACGTCGTATTTCTTAAATACTTCGTCGAAGTCATGTTTAATCAGCGTACGCACCTGCTGCGCTTTCTTATAATACGCATCATAATAGCCGGAGCTTAGCGCGTACGTTCCCAGCATAATACGGCGCTTTACCTCCGCACCCAGGCCCTGGCTGCGGGTCTCACGGTACATTTCAATCAGATTCTCCGCGTTGTCCGCACGTACACCGTAGCGCACACCGTCATAACGCGCCAGGTTGGAAGACGCTTCAGAAGGTGCAAGAATGTAGTAGGTCGGTACTGCATATTCCGTATGCGGCAGCGTTACTTCTTCGACGACTGCGCCGAGTCCTTCCAGCACTTTCAGCGCCGCGTTTATTTTCTCTTTTACTTCCGGATCGATGCCCTCACCCATCAGCTCTTTCGGTACACCGATACGCATGCCTTTTATGTCACCGTCGAGCGCGGAGATGTAATCCGGAATGTCTACTTCAGCGGACGTAGAATCAAACGGATCATGTGCGGCAATCGCCTGCAGTACATAGGCGGCGTCTTCCACATTCTTCGTGATCGGTCCGATTTGGTCCAGAGAAGACGCGAACGCCACGAGTCCAAAGCGGGACACAAGACCATATGTCGGCTTCAGCCCCACTACGCCACAGTAAGCAGCAGGCTGGCGAATCGATCCGCCTGTATCGGAGCCGAGAGTGAAATAGACCTGTCTGGCCGCCACAGCCGCAGCCGAGCCGCCGCTGGAACCGCCCGGCACATAATCAAGGTTCCAGGGGTTGTATGTATTATGGAAGCCGGAGTTTTCCGTCGAGCCGCCCATGGCGAACTCATCCATATTCAGCTTTCCGATCATGACAGACTGGGCCGCATGCAAACGGTCCATCACGCTGGCGTTGTAGATTGGATTGTAATTGGCCAACAGCTTGCTGGCACATGTAGTGGTTACGTTCCGGGTTACAATGTTGTCTTTGATCCCTGCAGGCAGACCAAACAGCAATCCTTTCTCTTCGCCGCGGGATTGCTGCTCGTCCAATTCTTTGGCGCGGTTGCGCGCATTTTCTTCGTCAAATGAGATAAAGGCTTTTACTTTACCCTCCGTTTGGCTGATGCGCTTAAAAGAAGCGTTTACCAAATCGGATACCGTGATTTCTCCTTTATCGAGTTCGGTATGTAAGTCCGCTAGTTTTTTATCAAATAAAGACACGTGTTCGTCCTCCTTTCTCTATTCCATTACAGCCGGTACTTTGAACTGTCCGTCTTCTTCGTCCGGTGCATTGCGCAGAGCTTCTTCACGATCTGCGGACGGACGCACTTCGTCGTCGCGCATGACGTTATATACGTCAAGCACGTGGCTGGTCGGAGGCACATTGGTCGTATCCAGTTCATTCAGTTTCCCTGCGAATTCAAGAATGCTGTTCAACTGCTCTGTATATTTTACCGCTTCCTCTTCGGTAAGGTTTAAGCGGGCGAGTTTCGCTACATATTCCACCTCATCACGCGAAATTGCGCTCATGGTTCCACCTCCTGATTTTCCTGGCTTTTTCCGCCCTGCTACGCTCTTCTGAGGCGGACAAACCTAGATAAAATCATACCAAAGAAACTATACAGCCGCAACTGAGCCAGTCTCACCTCCTGTCGTTTTCATGAATCGCATTCTATTTTTATAATTTTCAAAACATTAAGCTTTGCTCTAATAAACAATATAAGAGCTGTGAAAATTTACCGATATACATTTATATAAACAAAATAAAAAATGCTAGGCAAAAAGTCTGACAAGAAAGGTGAGCTGTATAAGAAATGAAGTTCCGAAGCATTAAAGCACGTACTCTTGTATCTCTACTTCCCACATTTGTAGTCGTTCTGTTATTTATGACATTGTTTACGTACTTTTACAGTACATCTTTGATGAATCGGCAAATCGAAGATAAGATGAACGAACAGCTACGGGGTCTTAGTTCCGCTATCGAAAAAGATCTAGTAGCCCATAAAAAGATTCCAGAATTGCTCGCCCGCAGCATAGAATTCTCCTCTCCTTCTATTACGAAAGAACAGTACGCGGCCATTCTGAAAAACGCGCTCGGCTCAAATGCCGAAACTTTCGCTGTCGGCGTGTTCTTTGAACCTTACAAGTACCGTTCAGATGTGAAATATTTCTCTTTGTACGCCTTTCGGAAAGACGGGAAAATCGAGGTCACGGAAGAGTTCAGCAATCCGGAATATAATTATCCGAATACGGATTGGTATAAAACAGGCAAAGCTAGCAAACAGCCGACCGTCTATACCGATCCTTATTTCGATTCAATCACCAAGATTTCCATGGTCACTGTCAGCGTACCGTTTTACAGCAGCAGTCATGAATTTCTTGGTATCATTACATGCGACATCGATCTGTCCAGTCTGCAGAAGCTAATCGGACAAACGAAGGTCGGCGAGACGGGCCGGGCATTCCCGCTTGATAGCAAAGGAACCTATCTGGCGGATGCGGACCCGAATAAAATGATGAAGATGAACATTAAAAACGATCCGAATGCTTCGCTTGCCCAGGCTTCCTCCCGTCTGACATCTGAAAAAAGCGGAATGGTTACTTATGCAGGCGAAAAAGGAACGAACCGGATCTATTATCACACCGTTCCGGAGAACGGTTGGATACTTTCGCTGGTCATACCGGAAAGCGAAATGTTCGCTCCTGTTCGCTCCCTGGTCAACGCACTCACTATAGCTGCTGTTCTCTCTATCATTATTGCAGTCGTTATCATTCTGCTGTACAGCCGCTATATTACAAGCAACATTAGGCGCGTCAACGAATTATCGGAAGCGATGTCGGGCGGAGACTTCACACACCATATCGAAGTGAAAACAGCGGACGAATTCGGCCAGATGTTCCGCAATTTCAACTCGATGAATGACACGCTTCGGAACACGATGGGACAAATCGTCTCCCATACTCACCAGGTTGCCTCCACTTCTGAGCAGTTGACCGCGGGTTCCGAGCAAACCAGCAAAGCGGCGGAACAAATTACGGAGTCCATGATGGAGGTCGCCAGCGGTACCGAACAGCAGGCCTCTATCGTCGACGATGCAAGAAACATCGTATCTGATATTACAGACAGCATGGACAAAATAGCCGAAGGTATCCAAAAGGTAAATGAACGATCCATGGTAACTGCGGAGAAAGCAGAAAACGGAAATCGCAATGCCAGAGAAGTAACCGAACAGATGAATCATATTTATCAGCGGGTAGAAGAGCTGGCGGCTGCCGTGCACTCACTCGGAAAAAAATCCGAAGAAATTGACCATATTGTAGCACTTATCACCTCTATCTCCGAGCAAACCAACCTGCTGGCATTGAACGCGGCGATTGAAGCGGCCAGAGCAGGCGAGCACGGCAGAGGCTTCTCGATCGTAGCGGATGAAGTGCGTAAGCTCGCAGAACAATCGGCTCAATCAGCAAGCCAAATCAGCCGCCTAATCGTCGAGATCCAGCAGGAGATGCACAATGCGGTTGAAGTAACGAATGAGACAAACACGGAGGTTAAGCAGGGCATCGTCATGGCGGACAGCGCTTCAAGCTCTTTTGAAGATATACTGCAAGCGGCAGAAGAAGTGTTTGCCCATGTAAAGGACGTGAACCACATCGTAAGACAGATGGATGCGAAAAAGAACAAAATGACGGAGGCAGTAAACCGTATTTCGCAAATTTCCGAACAAACAGCAGGACTGACCCAGGGTGTAGCGGCAGCGGCGGAAGAACAGAACGCTGCGATGGAAGAAATCTCTTCCGCTTCGCATACCCTCACAAAAATGGCAGAGGAATTAAACGATTTAATGAGTAAATTTAAAGTCTAACGCGTCTTCTCGTCCCTTCATATGCATGCACCAGGGAAGTCGTTCCTACGGTAAAAAATATCTATCACTTAGGCGCCGAGCAATCGGCGTCCTTCATTCGATAAATCAATAATTTTCTGTATTTTTGTCCTAAGATACTAATTATTTCTAAACTCTTTTATACTTTAAAATAAATAGGCTGTCAAGATTTCTCGACAGCCTGAAAAGTCTATCCTGCTCCTTTACCCGATCTTCATCGCTACCGCTCTAACAGGTGAACCGTCTGACCCTATAATTCGTAAAGGAAAGGCGCTTATGAGAGGATTCGGGAAATCAATCGCCCCGAAATTAGTCAAATTCTCCGCAATAATTCCATTTACCTCAGCTACTGCATCATGGACGGGAAATTCAGTACCTCCTGTCCGATCTATATTTATTGTATCTATGAAAAACGTACGAATCCCTCTTCTAACGTTGTAGCTACACTAATATTCGGCTCAGGATCTCCGGGATAGATAGGGGTATCATTCGTTAACGGGAGGGATAAATCAACAATTTTATCGATCTTAATCATAATATGGCCTCGCTTTCTGCATGGTATGCATATGAATTAGTGTTTCTTATACTGCTTCCGATTCTTTGTTCTCTTCAGGTACTACAGCCTTTCTTGCAACTTTCATTAGCCCTGCGTAAACCACGCATGTTAACAGGAAGGTTAGTATTGTCGTTCCGGAAATAGGATGTACATAAGAGAAATAATAGGCGAATACAGCCCCAATAATAAAAGAAATGTAAGCAACATAATTAATCCCATTCGAATACCAGTAAAGTTTGTTCTCACCGGAAATAATTTCGGAAGCATCATAATGCTTGCGTTTAAGAATGTAGTAATCTATGAGCATAATCGCAACAACCGGGATAAAAAGACTTCCAATCATCAAGAGGAATCCCTGAAAATTGGTGAGCAGCCAATCCTTAAGCAATGCTCCGAATATACAAATAACACCTAATATTAGCACAATTTTTTTGAAATGATGCTGCTTAAAGATGGCCAAATAAGACATCGTTGCACTATATAAGACCATTGTATTCGTCGATAAAACGGAAATGAAAATAACCAGTGCCGCGGCAAAACCAAAAACAGGGTTGAAATGTCCAATTAAAACAGTTGGATCATACGTCCGTGTAATATGATTCAATACCGAAAACCCGGACACGGTTGCCCCAAGTACCATCGCAATAATGGTTGAGACACTAAACCCGAGATAGGTCCCCACCATACCGACCTTTTCCGTTTTACAATAGCGGTTATGGTCACTTACCATAAGCATCCACGAGAATACGGTTGCAATTACAATATCAAAGGCCGCCGAGACGGTAATAGAAGGATTATCCATTACAGTCATTCTGATTAAATTTCCTACATCAAATGTAATAAACATGTAGCCGAAAACGATTACAACCAAGACCACCATTAAAGACACGATGAATTTTTCCGTTGTCTCTATTACCCGGTGTCCATACATGGCCATCAGAACTACAAGCGCTTCAGTCAGAATCGTAAAGAGATTAATATTGCTATATCCTGTCAAATAGGATATAGCTTCATTAAGGCTCAAAGCCCCCATATATGCCTGAATCCAGCTCCAGCCTATAAGTACAATAGTGTTCACAGCGGTAGGCAGTACCGCCCCGCGCTGCCCGAAGGCTCCGCGGGCCAGTGCCATAGTGGATAAGCCGGTACGCGTTCCGATATTTCCCATAAGGATCAATGGTATTGTTCCAAGGAGTGTTCCAAGTATGATTACAATGAGGGCTGTCGAATACGTCATATCCGGAACGAACAGCATTCCGGTGAATACGGTGGTCACTACAACGTTAGATCCCAGCCAAAGAAAAAAAGTAGAAAATAAGCTCATTGTCCTTTCATTTGCAGAAATCGGGCTCATGCTATCATGACTTATTGTTTCAGTCGAATTTGACATGCTATCCTCTCCCTATGTTGCAGAATACCAACTAACTTTTTGAAGCTGTGAATTCATATTAATATGCTTTGGTTCCGTAAAAGCAGCTAATCCATATGGTCCAAGCTCACGTCCAATGCCACTTTGTTTAAAACCGCCCCATGCCGTTTCTACATGAGGTGTATGGTACCCATTTATCCAGATCGTTCCTGCCTGGACACGGTTAGCCACACGATTTGCCCGCTCTATATCCTGGCTTAAAATACCGGCAGCCAGACCATATTTTGTGCCATTTGCTAAAGCAATCGCCTCTTCTTCATCATGGAAAGATTGAACCGTAATAACAGGGCCGAATATTTCTTCCTGCACGATTCTCATCTCTTGATTCACATCAGTAAATACAGCAGGAGTAATGTAGTACCCATCTTCCCCCTGAATTCGCGTTCCGCCTGTAAACAGCGTTGCTCCCTCTGAAATCCCGATCTGAATGTATTGCTCGATTTTCTTAAGATGGTCTAAGCTGATTACAGGCCCCATCTCTGTGGCTTCCTCCAGCGGTTTTCCAATGCGAATATGAGCAAGTCTATCAGAAAGTCTTTTCAAAAACTCCTGTTCTAGCTCGTTATGAACCAATATCCTGGAAGACGCAACGCATACCTGGCCCTGATTGAAAAATGCTCCAAAGAGTGCCCAGTCTACTGCAATTTCTACGTCTGCATCCTCAAAAATTATCAACGGAGATTTGCCTCCCAATTCAAGCGAGACACGCTTCAATGTTTTTGCGCATTCCTGATAAATTCTTCTTCCTGTTTCAGCTCCACCCGTAAATGAAACTTTATTAACACTTTCGTGACTTACAAGCGGTTGGCCAACCGCCGCCCCATCCCCTAATACAAGGTTAAAGACACCGTCCGGCATTCCTGCCTCTTCAATTAATGCTGCCAGCTTTATAAAGGAAAGAGGAGTAATCTCCGATGGCTTGAATACGATTGTATTCCCTGCTGCCAAAGCAGGCGCCAGCTTCCATATGCCAAGAAGCAGCGGAAAATTCCAGGGAACAATCAGTGCGCATACACCAATTGGCTCTTCGTGTATACGGCTGGTTGTTCCATCTTCCATCTCTTTTTGCCACACATCACGAGACTCTACCAGATTGGCATAATAGCGGATGCAAGTTACACTATCCATAATATCCAGGCGGGATTCGCGAATCGGCTTACCTGTATTCCGGCTTTCTACTTGAGCAAATTCCTCTGCTGAAGCTTCCAATAAATCAGCAAGCTTATAAAGAAGAGCTACACGAAGCTTTGCATTTACAGGCCATTCCGTTGTTTCAAATGCAATTTTCGCTGCCAGTACTGCCTCATGCACCTGCTCCAATGAGGCTTCTGCTACTTCAGCAAGGGCCGATCCGGTAGAGGGATCGATAAGCGTGCGTCTGTTTCCCTTCCCCTCTACCCACTTTCCATTCATATACATTCGAAAATTGTTCTGGGACATGATTTGCGTCTCCTTTATATATAGCAGTGCAAGAAACGACTGCTGCAAAATTGCTGCCCGTTTCTTGCACTCTTTGATTAATTTTTCCCTGCATGGGCCAGTGTTTCTGTTTTTGCTTTCTTCTGAAGTGCTAGATGAGTAATAAATTCAAAGATAACGTTCGATGCTGCATTAGCGGTAATTTGTGCATGGTCAAATGATGGCAGCACTTCAACCAGATCAAATGCGACAAAATTCAATCCTTCTAAGCCGCGAAGCAACTGCAGCGCCTCTGTTGTCGTTGCTCCGGCAACTTCCGGTGTTCCTGTTCCCGGTGCGTATGCAGGATCAATAAAATCAATATCAAATGATAGGAATAGCGGACCGTCTCCCGTGCGCTGACGAATACGCTCGATAACTGCCGGGATTCCCATCTCCTGCACTTCATGCATTTCTACGACGTCAAAGCCCATCTCGCGCGCATCATCCAAATCTTCCGGCGCATACAGCCCTCCACGCATGCCTACCTGGATGCTGCGGCTTGTATCCAGCAGTCCTTCTTCATATGCCCGGCGGAACGGCGTGCCGTGGTTGTATTTCTGTCCAAAATACGTATCCCATGTATCGCTGTGCGCATCGAAATGAACGAGTCCGACAGGGCCGTACTTTTTGGCAACCGCACGCAACTCGGGAAGCGTAATGGAATGATCGCCCCCGATCGTAATCGGCACGACACCTTTTTCCAGAATCGGAAGTAATCCTTCTTCAATTTTTTTGTATGACTCTTCAATATAGCCGGGCACAACAGGGAGATCCCCATAATCTACCCCGGATAAGTAATCAAACACGTTAATTTTTCTGACCGGATTGTACGGGCGGAGCAAAATCGAGAAATCGCGTACCGCTCCCGGACCGAACCGTGCTCCGACACGGAAAGAAGCCGCGGTATCAAACGGGGCTCCCACAATAACGAAGTCGACATCTTCTGTCGTTTGAATATGAGGCAGGCGCATAAATGTACGCACGCCGCAAAAACGCGGAGATTCAAATGAGTCTGCCGGTTGATATTTTTTTGCCATGGTGTATCCCCTCCAACTTTCCTATTGATGTGTATCTCTTCTCGTTACATAGAAACTTGCAAAAGCCGTGCCAGTTTATATAAACCTTTATATATTAAAGCTTCCGGCTTTTAGGGAGGAGCTACTCTACTCTTTATTATTCATTTTTGAATCAACAGCTCACTCCGATTGCTCGTCTACCTCCCGGCCGCGATATTTCTGCAGGCGCCGCACGACCGAAGGCTGGCTGATGCCAAGGCGGACCGCCATTTCGTGCGTTGTTCTGCATTCCTCATACGCCTGCATGATTACCCTTCTCTCTACTTCTTCCAGAATATCTTTCAGCTTGCGGGAGCCGACAGCGATCGGCACTTCTGCTACTTCCGCCTCTGTCCGCATCGTTTCGGGCAGATGGGCAGCCGATATAACTTCTTCGTCCGTCGTTACGACAAGGCGCTCCATTACGTTTTCTACTTCTCGCACATTTCCCGGCCATTTGTAATTGAGCAGTAAGTGAACCGCCGATTCATCCAACCGCTTTTTCAATCCATAGGCTTCGGCGAATTTCTCAAGGAAAATGCGAATGAGCGGCAGTATATCCTGGGGTCTTTCCCGCAGGGGAGCGATTTCGATAGGCACAACATTCAGCCGAAAATACAGATCTTTGCGGAATTTACCTTCTTTTACCATTCGTTCAAGGTTCTGATTGGTAGCTGCGATTAGCCGGAAATCGACTTTCTTCGGGCGTGTGCCGCCGACCGGTGTAATTTGTTTTTCTTGGATGACTTTGAGCAGCTTCGCCTGAAGGGCCAGCGGCATTTCTCCGATTTCGTCGAGGAACAGTGTACCTTTATCCGCGAGTTCAATAATACCGGGCTTGCCGCCTTTGCTTGCTCCCGTAAAAGAGCCGGATGTATAGCCGAACAACTCCGATTCCAGCAAACCTTCAGGAATGGCGCCGCAGTTCACTTCGATGAAAGGTTGGGATTTGCGTGCGCTTTTTCTATGAATCGCTTTAGCGATGACATTCTTTCCTACGCCGGATTCCCCGAGCAGCAGGACCGTAGTATCCACCTTGGCTACACGCTGCACCATCGTAATGACCCGCTTCATCTGCGGGCTTTCCGCAACAACGCCCGGAATGCGTGTTTCCTTCTCGCGCAGTTCTTCAAGCTCGCTCTCATACCGTTTGACCTGTTCCGCCAGCTCCTCGAAATTTTTCTTCAGGGACATGATCTCGGTCATATCGTGCGAATAGCTTACCACCCGCGCAAGTCTGCCCTGTTCGTCGAATACCGGGTATCCGGTCGCCATAACGACTTTATCTGTCTTCGTATGCTGGATAACCTGCTCTTTCACTTTCGTTTCCAGCACCTTCAGCGTTACAGAAGGCGAAAATACACCTGCTTCTTCTAATTCCTGTGAGCTTTTTCCATACAATTCTTCCGGCTCAATTCCGTAGATCTCACGACAGTTGCTGCTAACCCGCAAAACCCGCCCTGCTCCATCTGCAATTACAATATTGTCCGTCGATGTCTCAATGATTGCATTCAGTTCCATCAAAACGTCTGATACATTTTCCTGCTGGTCCTGCATAAACCGGCTCCTCCTTACAAACGGAATACAAAATGTATTGTTCCATCCATTATACACAGAAATGCCCTTGACCTACCTTCCATCCCCCAACTGTCCCGGCAAATCAAGAAAATGAATTTTCTTGATTTTTTATTCATATTTGAATTTGTTTTGATTCAAAAACGAATAAAACTCTGCCCGTTCTATTTCAGGCAGAGTTTTATTCGTTATTTGTTCACCCATTCAAGAAACGTTTTTTCATCAATAACCTGAATGCCCAGCTCGTTCGCTTTCGTCAGCTTTGAGCCTGCCGCCTCTCCGGCGACGACAAGGTCGGTTTTCTTGCTGACGCTGCCGGACACTTTTCCTCCCCGTACTTCAATCATTTGCTGGGCTTCTTTACGTGTTACATTTTCCAGCGTACCTGTCAGCACAACTGTCTTGCCCGAGAATGGCGAATCGGTCTTTACATCTTCCGTCCGCAGGCCTTTATACTCCATATTAACGCCGGCTTCGCGCAGACGGTTTATCGTCTCCGTTACTTCCGGCTTTTCGAAATATTTCACAACACTTTCGGCGATCTTCGTGCCGATTTCATGAATGGACACAATCTCTTCTTCCGTTCCCTTCTGCAGCGCCTCCATCGTACCGAAATGCTGCGCCAGCAGACGGGCCGCTTTCTCGCCCACAAAGCGAATACCAAGCCCGAAGAGAAGACGTTCCAGAGAATTGCTTTTGCTCGCCTCGATCGCCTTTAACATGTTATCGACTGATTTCTCTCCCATACGTTCCAGCTGAAGCAGTTCTTCCCGCTGCAAGTAATAGAGATCAGCCACACTGCGGATCATCTCATGCTCATACAGCTGGGTTACGACCTTCTCGCCTACTCCGTCAATATTCATGGCGTTGCGGGAAACGAAATGAATAATTCCTTCCCGAATCTGCGCCGGACACTGCGGATTAATACAGCGCAACGCTACCTCTTCTTCCAGGTGCACAAGTTCGCTCTCGCAAGCCGGGCAATGGGTCGGCATATGATACGGCTTTTCCTCTCCGGTACGCATGTCCGCCTTTACCGCTACGATCTCCGGGATAATATCTCCGGCTTTCTTGACTACGACATGATCGCCTATCATAATGCCTTTCTCGCGGATGATGTCTCCATTGTGCAGTGACGCCCGCTGTACGGTCGTTCCGGCCAGGCTAACCGGGTCAAGAATCGCGGTCGGCGTGATGGCGCCTGTACGTCCTACAGTAATTTCGATATCACGCAGAACCGTTACCACCTCTTCCGCCGGAAATTTGAATGCGATGGCCCAGCGCGGACTTTTCGCGGTGTATCCCAGCTCTTCCTGATACGAAAGGCGATCCACCTTCACTACCATGCCGTCGATATCATATGCAAGCTCGCTTCGTCTTTCCCGCCATCCTTCGACCATAGCAATCACTTCGTCAATCCCTTCGCATATGCGGCGTTCCGGATTCACCTTAAAGCCAAGCTCTTCAAGCATGTCCAGTGCCCCGCTATGCGTATCGACGGGGAGTATGTCTTCGCCGACTATGGAATACAGGAAAATATCAAGGGAACGCGACGCCGCGATTTTCGGATCAAGCTGACGCAGCGACCCGGCTGCCGCGTTGCGCGGATTGGCAAATAGGGGCTCCTCGCGCTCCAGTCGCTCCTTGTTCAGCCGCTCAAACGCCCTGCGCGGCATAAAAGCTTCGCCTCGAACTTCCAGGGTCAGAGGCTTCTTTAATTTAACCGGAAGCGAACGGATCGTACGCAAATTCTGGGTAATGTCCTCCCCGATACGTCCGTCGCCCCGCGTCGCTCCGCGCGTGAAACGCCCGTTTTCATAACGCAACGAGACGGCCAACCCGTCAATTTTCAATTCGCATACGTAGCGGACAGGTCCCTCTACGCCCAGCCCCTGTCGGACACGGCGGTCAAAGTCACGCAGATCCTGTTCGTCAAACGCATTACCCAGACTAAGCATCGGAGTGGTGTGCTCGACTTTCTCAAAAAATTCGAGCGGGGTTCCCCCGACCCGCTGGGTTGGGGAATCCGGCGTCAGCAATTCCGGGAATTCTCCTTCCAGACGAATCAGCTCCTGCATAAGCTTATCGTATTCATAATCAGAGATTTGCGGGTCATCTTTTACATAGTACAGGTAGTTATGCTGCTCGATCATGTCGCGCAGCTCTTCTACCCGCTGAACAGCCTCGTTTTGATCCATCCTATCTCCCTCGCTTAACCCTAGTTAATTTAGAAAGAGATTCTCCTCTTTGCTTTATAATTTTTTGATTGGAGCAAATTTAGCCAGGAGCTTTTTCAGACCCGTAGGGTTCGGGAAGGCGATAGTCAGCTCTAAATCCTGGCCGCTTCCTTTTATCGATACCACTGTGCCGATACCCCACTTGCCGTGCTCCGCTTTATCGCCTGCTTTCCAATCAAGCGCCTCCGCGCCGCCTTCTGCCTTTACAGCCGAAGCGCCGCCCATCGTTTGCGTGCTGCGCATCGGGACAACGCCGGCACGCTGTTGCGGCTGTGCTGCTCGGCTGTCCACGCGCCCGTTGCGAGCCGCAAGCCGCTGCTGTACTATGCCTTCCGGCTGAATTAGATGTTCCGGAATCTCCTCGATAAAGCGGGACGGTGCGTTCATCTTCGTCTGTCCGTATAAGGTTCGCATCAGCGCCCGTGTCAGGAATAGCTCTTCCTCAGCACGTGTAATGCCTACGTAGGCAAGACGTCGTTCCTCTTCCATCTCCACTTCTTCGAGAAGCGCCCGGGAATGCGGGAAGATTCCTTCTTCCATTCCTACCAGAAACACCACCGGGAATTCCAGCCCTTTGGCACTGTGCAATGTCATCATGACAACCGCATTTCCCCGGTCCTCTTCCGTCTCGTCCAGCTTGTCGATGTCCGCCACCAGCGCAAGATCGGTTAGAAATGCTACCAGTGTCTTGTCCTCGTTCGTGCGCTCGAACTCCATGGTAACAGACAGAAATTCTTCGATATTCTCGATGCGGCTGCGCGCTTCCAGCGTTCCTTCCCGGCGCAGCTCTTCGCGGTATTCCGTACGCGTAAGCACCTCTTCCGCAAGCTCCGTCACACCCAGATATTCCTGCATGCCCTCCAATTCGGCAATTAGATGGGCAAATTTCACTACAGCGTCGCTAAGCCGTGCACTTAGGCCAATTTGGTCCACTTCTTGAATCGCCTTATACATGGAGATGCCCTGCCGGGCCGCATACGCCGCAATTTTCTCCACCGTACCCGCGCCAATGCCTCGCTTCGGCACATTAATAATCCGCGTCAAGCTCAAGTCATCGTCCGGATTGGAGATGAGCCGCAGATATGCCAGCATGTCCTTAATTTCTTTGCGGTCATAGAACTTTGTTCCGCCGACGATATTATACGGAATGCCCGATTTAACGAACACTTCCTCGATCACACGGGACTGCGCATTCGTACGGTACAGAATGGCGACATCACGGTATTCGCGGCCGCGGTCTACCGCTTTCTGTATCTCGTCGACGATATAGTACGCTTCCGAGTGCTCGCTGTCGGCCGTGTAGTAGCGAATCATGGCACCTTCGTCATTTTCCGTCCACAAATTTTTCGGCTTGCGTCCTATGTTGTTGCTGATGACCTTATTGGCCGCTTCGAGAATTCTCTTGGTAGAGCGGTAGTTCTGTTCCAACAGAATGGTCCGCGCGTTCGGATAGTCTTTCTCGAAATTCAAAATGTTGGTAATGTCCGCACCACGCCAACGGTAGATCGACTGGTCGGAGTCACCGACCACACAAATATTTTTATAGCCCGCCGCAAGCATCTTTACAAGCATATACTGGGCACGGTTTGTATCCTGGTACTCGTCAACATGTACATACCGGAATTTCTTCTGATAGAATTCGAGTACTTCCGGTACTTCTTCAAATAACTGAATCGTCTTCATAATCAAATCATCAAAATCCAGCGAGTTGTTGCTTTTCAGCTTTTTCTGGTACAGGCTGTAAACCTGCTGGGCGATTTGTTCGACCGGGCCTGCCACCATGCCGCCGTACTGTTCCGGCGTTTTCAACTCGTTTTTCGCGCTGCTGATGAGTCCAAGCACGGCACGCGGATCGTATTTCTTCGGGTCGATATTCATCTCCTTCTGACATTGCTTGATAACGGATACTTGGTCGCTCGAATCCAGAATCGTGAAATTGCGATTATAGCCGATTCGATCGATGTCACGCCGCAAAATACGCACACACATGGAGTGAAACGTCGAAATCCAGATGTCTTCGGCGTCCGGTCCCGCAATTGCCGAAATCCGATCTTTCATCTCACGCGCAGCTTTGTTCGTAAAAGTAATCGCCAGAATGCTCCATGGCGCCACGTTTTTTTCTCTCAATAAATACGCGATGCGCTGGGTCAGCACACGCGTCTTTCCGCTTCCTGCACCGGCCAGGAGCAAGAGCGGTCCGTCCGTCGCAAGCACGGCTTCTCTCTGCTGCGGATTCAGTCCCTGCAGAGCATCTTCACTATTTATAAACAAGGCGGATAACTCCTTTCCATGCAAACGTTACCCTGTCATTATAGCAAACATTCATTCCTCTTTGTCCGGCGATTTCCCTGTGAATTAAAAGGCTTCGTCATTTTTTCGTAGACTTGACCGCATCTACTGTGGCCAGCGCCTGCGCCAGCTCTTCGTATACGACATTGCCAACTACCACGGTATCTGCCCAGCGCGCTATTTCAACCGCCTGTTCCCGGTTGCGAATGCCGCCTCCGTAAAAGATCCGGCTGTTATGCACTACTTTTCCCGCCGCCTGTACGAGCTTCGGATCACCGTATGTGCCGCTGTATTCGATATAAAAAATCGGCAGCTTCAGCATTTGGTCCGCAAGGCGTGCGTAAGCCTTTATCTCCTCTTCGCTGACGGGAGTCCGGCTCTCTGTCAGCCGTCCTACAGCCGAATCCCCGTTGCCGACCACATATCCTTCGACAAACACTTCATCCCATTTAATAAATGGACCGTACTCTTCCAACCCTTTTACATGTGCATTGAAAATCCAGTCGGGATTTTGCGCATTCAATACGAGCGGAATAAAATAGGCGTCAAAACCCGGTACGATAGCATCCACGTTTGAAATCTCCAATACACAGGGGACGGCGTACCTGCGGACCCGGCTCAGCAAATCAATCGTATTGTCAAACGTAATGTTGGTTGTACCTCCGACGATAATGGCGTCTGTTCCAGATTCACATACTGCTTCCAACGCTGCGTCTTCTATCGCTTTATCCGGATCCAGCTTAAAGACGTGCCGCCATTTTTCCATGTCCATTTCCAACTTCATAACCTCCTGCTTCTAGCTTTTACCGAAAAATAAAACACCTGTCTTCCAGTCTTGCCTGAAAAACAGGTGCCTATCTCTCTCTTATGCTTTTTTCTTACCGCTTAACCTGTCCAGCGCGGCCATGTATCCGCCGTTGCCGTAGTTCAGGCAGCGCTTCACGCGCGAGATGGTCGCCGTGCTGGCGCCGGTTTCCTCTTCGATCTGGCTGTATGTCTGCTTGTCACGCAGCATGCGCGCCACTTCCAGGCGCTGTGCCATCGATTTCATCTCATTGACCGTACACAGGTCATCAAAGAATAAATAGCAATCTTCTATCGATTCCAATAAGAGAATCGCTTCGAATAGCTGTTCGAGCTCTTTGCCTTTAATCTTATCTAATTGCACCGACTTTCCCTCCGTTCCCGGCACACTTACTCTTTAAGCAAGTACTGCTTTACATTGCTTAAGAAGTAAAGCATAGGCTATTTTTATAATATGAAATTTACCGCGGTTTGACAAGGAAAACGTTTTTCGATAAGGCAAGCATTTACTATTCAAACGTGAGATGATCCGCAAGTGTAGGGGTTGTCGGCACGACGTTTACCCAGGTTGTTCCCGGATACAGCGGCATCTCTACGCCGTTCTGATAAGCGCGGATGGCTCCGTCTTTTCGTTCCCACGTAATCTTAAGGGCTTGTCCGCGCTGAAACAGATAGCCTTCGCCCGGCCCCATTGTATCGATTTCCAAGCGACCTTCGCTATCAAGCGTGCGATGCTGCGACGCGATAACCAGCACATTGGTCGCTGTCAGCTGTTTGCCGGTTTCTTTATCCATATGGGGTTTGCCTGCAGTAAAGCGCTTGTACTGCTTCGTATCCGGGTCATACTCATACCCGGCCGTGTTCCGCTTTGAATATTGAATCTTTATTTTTGTTCCCGGCTCCCCCTGTACACTATCGCTTTCTTTCCTGAATCGGAACACCGGCACCTCTCCGCCCAGCCTATATCCTTTTTCTTCCGCGCCTTTGCGCAGCTTTTCAATACTTGTATACAAATTATGGGGTGCTTTGCGTGATTTATCACGCCAGTATGCTTTCGGATATGCGTAAATCTCGTCCATATCCGCATACCCCCCGTCTCGAATGATGCTTAGCGCCGCGACACTGCCCCCGGCATGCGAAAGAATAGCATCAAAACCCTGACCGATTTCGATATTATAAGGACGAATGCTGCGTACGGGTCCGACCACTTCAGGAGACTTGCTCTGATAAAATGCCATAAAGCGCGTAATCAATCCTTCTTCAAGCATTTCATATACAACGTCTGCCTGATCCAGTCCGGACTGGGGCCTTGCTTTAGAGTGATTGTTAATCATCACCATCACCACCCGGTCCGTAATTTCAGCATCCACAGGCAGTCCGGTCAGCGGCGCGACAATCACCGGAGCCTGATTCTGCGTTTTCTGTACCGGCGCAGCCTCCTGCACCGGCTTAGCCGCCGGATCTACCGCTTGCTTGCCGCATCCTGCGCTCGTTACGGCGAGTGCCGTCATAAGCAGAAGTGCGGCTGTTTTCTTGTATGCCATGCTTCTCCCTCTTTCTTGTAATCTTGTATTTCACAATGCATAAGAAAAACTCGCGGGCGTTGCCGGTCTTTCCCT